>CAYIKS010000008.1:4591-17572 GCA_964364125.1 uncultured Candidatus Saccharibacteria bacterium | reverse complement strand
CGCAATTATATTTCACCGAAACCCTCTGGCCGGATTTCTCCGTGGAAGAATTTAAAAAAGCGATATCCACCTATCAAAAAACCGAACGACGGCTTGGAAAATAAAAAGGGCCTATAGTTAAGTGGCAGAATACCTCATTTGCAATGAGGAGACGGCAGTTCGATTCTGCCTAGGTCCAAATGCTTCCCCAAAACATAGAAATTTCCTCCGAGGAGGTTGTTGAAAAAATAAAAAAAGGCGACAAGATTGTTTTTCTGGATGTGAGAAAGGAAGAAAAATATAAAGACGGGCATCTTAAAGACGCAACACTTATTCCGTTAATTGAGCTGTCGCCTGAAAAACTTGAACAAGCGGGAATCAAAAAAGACGCGGAAATAATCGTCTATTGCCAGCGAGGGGAACGCAGCGAAACCGCCTGCGAGATGCTCAGCGAATGGGGATATAAAGTCCGCCATTTCACCGGCGGTTTGGACAATTTTACTGAAAAGGAATTTATTGTAAGATAAAAACAATAAAAGCGTAGGGAAGCGTGCCTGAGCGGTTTAAAGGGCCTGTCTTGAAAACAGGTATACCAGAGATGGTATCGGAGGTTCGAATCCTCCCGCTTCCGCCAAAACAAAAATCAGCGTCCTGACGCTGGTTTTTTGAAAATAATAAGTTCTCGCCGCTATGCTATAGCATAGCGCTTAATACGTTTGACAAGGGAACCTTTAAAATTCTCAAGTTTGAATTATAATTATCTGAATGAGCGATTATTATTCCAAAAACATTCCCGAAGTTTTTGAGGAATTGAAATCAGGCGAACGGGGATTGAGCGAAGAAGAGGTAAAAAAACGACTGGAGATTTACGGGCCGAATAAATTGCCGGAAACAAAACCGGATAATCTTTTTATTGTTTTTATCCGTCAATTTCAAAGCCCTTTGATTTACATTTTAATGGCCGCCAGCCTGATTGTTTTTTATTTAAAAGAAACAACCGACGCTTTAATAATTTTGGCGGTGCTTGTTTTTAACGCGATTGTCGGAACGATTCAAGAAGGTAGGGCGCAGAACACTCTTTCGGCGCTTAAAAAATTCGTTGAAACCAGAGCCGCGGTTTTACGCGAAGGCAAAGAGATAATCATCAACGACCAGCAATTAGTGCTGGGCGATATTTTGATTTTACAGGAAGGCGAGAAAGTTCCGGCTGACGCGAGAGTGATTATTTCTAATAATCTTAAAATTGATCAGGCGGCTTTAACTGGCGAATCAGTGCCGGTTTATAAAACGAGCGAAACGATTAACAGTGAGAACTTGCCGTTTCCCAAACAGCGAAACATGATTTTCAAAGGCACTTACGCGGTTGCGGGAAACGGACAGGCGATTGTCACGGCCACGGGCGTAAATACCGTCATCGGCAAAATCGGTCAGGAGATTGCTTTAATTGACACCGAGATACCTCTTAAAAAAGACATACGTCAGCTTTCGCGGTTGATTATTATTGCCGTTTCCATTATCGGAGCGGTTTTGTTTTTCAGCGGAATTTTCCTCGGCAAATCCCTAATTGAAATGTTTAAGACGGTCGTCGCGCTTTCGGTTTCAATTATTCCCGAGGGCTTGCCGATTGTCATTACTTTGGTTTTAGCCACCGGCGTCTGGCGAATGGCAAAACAAAACGCTTTAGTCAAAAAACTTCAGGCGGTTGAGGCTTTGGGACAGGCAAAAATAATCGCGGTTGATAAAACAGGAACAATCACCAAAAACGAACTGATGATTGAAAAAGTTTGGGTTCAAGGGAAAATGTTTAAAATCGGCGGAATCGGTTATGAGCCAAAAGGAGAGATTTATCTTGAAAAACAATTGGTTTCTCCGCCGGATTTTGAGGAATTGATTTTAGCCGGCAAGATTGCCGGTTTTTGCGCCAACGCCCATGTTTTTTATTCCGAAGAAGACAAAACGTATAAAGTTTCAGGCGACCCGACTGAAGCTGCTTTGTCGGTGTTCGCCAAGAAAATCGGTTTTCAGGAAGAAATCGTCAGAAAGCAACACCCTCTGATTTTTGAAATTCCGTTTGATTACGAAAACAAGTATCGGCTGACAGTTCGAAAGGAAGACAATAATAAATTTTTAACCGTTATCGGCGCTCCGGAATCGATTCTTCTCCTTTGCGGATTGTCAAAAAAGAATAAGGAAGACCTGGATTCGGTTTTTCATAAAATGTCCCGAGAGGGTTTAAGAGTGCTCGCTTTTGCTTTTAAGACCGGAAGAATTTCCGAGAAAATTTCAACCGAGGCGATGCCAAAACTTATTTTCGGCGGTTTCTACGGAATGAAAGACGTTTTAAGAGCAGAAGCTAAGGAGGCGATAAAACAAGCCCAGGAAGCCGGTCTCAAGGTGATAGTGATTACCGGCGACAACAAATTAACCGCCCAGGCGATTGCCAGAGAAGCCGGCATTTTTTCCGAGGGCGACGAAACAATTTCCGGCGAAGAACTTGAAAGTATGTCCGAAGACGAATTAGCCGAGAAGTTATCTAAAGTAGCGGTTTTCGCTCGGGTTCTACCCGACCACAAATTAAAAATCGTCCAGGCCTTTCGGAAAAGAGGGGAAGTTATCGCGATGACCGGCGACGGCGTCAATGACGCCCCGTCTTTAGTGGCGGCTGATTTGGGAATGGCGATGGGTAAAATCGGCACTGAGGTGGCTAAAGAGGCGTCGGACATCGTTCTTTTGGACGACAATTTTTCCACCATTATTTCCGCGATTGAAGAAGGCCGGAGCATTTACAAAACAATTAAAAAAGTCGTCCTCTATCTTTTTTCTACAAGCTTAGGCGAGATTTTGACTATCAGTATTGCTTTATTTTCAGGTTATCCTTTGCCGCTTTTGGCTGGTCAGATTATCTGGCTGAATTTCGTGACCGACGGTTTTTTGGACGTTGCTTTGGCAATGGAGCCGAAAGAAAGAGGATTATTAAAAGAAAAATGGAGAAAATCAGGCAGATATTTAGTTGATTCGCTTATGGTTCAGCGAATGTTCGTAATGGCTTTGCCGATGAGCATCGGCGCTTTTTTTGTTTTCCAGAATTATCTGACTCTTGACCCGGCCAAAGCTTTGACGATGTCTTTGACGACCTTGGCGATTTTTCAGTGGTTTAACGCTTGGAACTGCCGTTCGGAAAATAAATCAATCTTCCGGATAAATCCCTTTTCCAATAAATGGCTTTTCGGCGCAACTTTCATCGTAATTTCACTCCAGTTATTGGCGGTCTATCATCCCTGGCTTCAAAAAATTCTTCACACCGTTCCCTTAGAATTAGGCGATTGGCTGATAGCGGTCGTCGTTGCTTGTTCAATTATTATAGTTGAAGAGTTCAGGAAGAGTGTGGTAAGATTATTAAAAAGATGACTATTTTAGACGAGCTTAAAAAACAGCGCAAGCCGGTTCGAAATATCAATGTCAATCATAAAGAGAGTTTGACGCGGCTGGAAAAATTTGCTGTTTGGATTGCCGACCGCATCGGCACGATGGGGTTCTTCTTTATCATTTTGGCTTGGACTTTTATTTGGCTTCTCTGGAACACTTTCGCTCCCGCAGGACTTCGTTTTGACCCTTTTCCGGCGTTTGTGCTCTGGCTTTTTATTTCCAATATGATTCAGCTTTTTTTCCTGCCGCTCATTATGGTTAGCCAAAATTTGGAGAAAAGGCGTGATGAGTTGCGAGCGGAACACGATTTTGAAGTGAATTTGAAAACCGAAAGGGAAGCGGAAGCGATATTAGCCAATTTGGAAAAACAAGAAGAAATGATTTCAAAAATATTGGAAAAGATTGATAAGGATTGAATTAGGCCTTGGCGAGTACTAAGGTAATAATCCTTTTGGCGCCGTTTTTCTTTATTATTTTCACCGCTTCATCCATAGTCGCGCCGGAAGTGAAAACATCGTCAACTAAAATAATATTTTTATCCCTGATAAGTTCGGGGTTTTTTATCGTAAAACAATCCGCAACATTCTTCCGCCGCTCTTCGGTGTCTTTCAATTTTACTTGAGGTTTTGTGGGTTTTATCCTTTCCAGCGCCTCGCTCGTTTCCAAATTTAATTTTTTCGCTATTATTTCCGCCAATAATTTTGCTTGATTAAAACCGCGTTCGCGTTGGCGTTTGGAATGCAAAGGAACGGGAATAATAATAAAAGATTTAGGATTTAGAGATTTAAGATTTAAGAGATTTAAATATTTTACGAGGATTTCGCCTAAAATCGGGGCTAAATTTTGAAAGCTTCGGTATTTGAAATAATGAATCAGATTTTGCAGAACCGTGTCGTCGTAATTGCCTGCGGCCGCCAGCAAATACTGGCTGTCAAAATGACAGATTTTTTTGTTTTCCGCCAATCGCGCTCGGCAAACCGGACAAAATAAGGTATTATTAAATTGAATCAGGCCCAGACAATTTTGGCAGATGAGATTATTTCTGTCGTCAAGATTTTCCCGGCAATTGAGACATAAAGGGGGAAATAAAACGTCCAGTAAAACATTTTTCGCTTTATTTAATAAGACAACCATTATATAATATTACCATACTATGGCGTTTGATTTTTTGAAATCTTTCAAATCCTTCGTTGCGCCTTCTTATCTTGGCGTTGACATCGGAACCGCTTCCATCAAAATAGCGGAAATCGCCAAAACCGAAGGGCAATGGCCGAAACTGGTCAATTACGGCATTTTGGAAAGCTACGGTCATTTAGAACGGCTGAACAGCGCCATTCAGACCAGTTCGCTCAAAATGGCGGAAAAAGAAACCGCCGCTTTTCTCAAAACCTTAGTTAAGAAAATGGGCGTTGGCACGAAAGAAGCGGTGGCTTCCACTCCGACGTTTTCAAGTTTCGTCACTTTGATGGAAACGCCAATAATGTCGGAAGCGGACACCGCCAAAGCGATGACTTATCAGATTCAGCAGTACGTTCCTTTACCGAAAGAGGAAGTGGAAATTGAATGGATTAAAATCGGCGAACGCGAAGACGAAACGCAAAAAACGAGAAAACAGCAGATTCTTTTAATTATTATTCCCAAAGAGCACATTCAGAGATACCGGAACGTTTTCAAGTTGGCCGGCCTTAATTTGAGATTTTTAGAAATAGAAAGTTTAAGCTTAATCAGAGCGTTGGTGGGCGACCTTCCGGAAACGACTTTAATCGCGGACATCGGCGCTCTTTACACTAATATCGCGCTAATTGACGGCGGTTTTTTAAAATACAATGCTCATACCGATTTTGCCGGCAACTCTTTGACCCGCGCCCTTGCCAATGGCTTGAATATTAATATCCGGCGAGCTGAAGAAATAAAAAAACAAAAAGGGCTTTTGGGAGGAGTGGGGGAGCATGAGTTATCCACATTGTCTTATCCCTTCTTGGATGCTATAATAGGAGAGATAAACCGGGCAAGAAACATCTACGAGAAAAATTATAGCCGAAAAACGGAGAAAATAATCTTAGCCGGCGGCGGCGCCAATTTTTCGGGAATCGCCCAGTATTTTGAGAAGAGCGTCGGCCTGCCGGTAAACGTCGCCAATCCATTCGGCCGCCTGAATTATTCTCCGGCCATTGAACCGGCAATCAAAGAACTGGGGCCGACGCTTTCAGTGGCAATAGGATTAGCGGTGAAAGAAATATAGATTGAATGCGATGCAGCCTCCTAAATCAATTTTAGAAGAACAACTTAAAAAAGCCGAACATTTGCCAATCAGATTACCTTGGCGGATTTTCTCTTTTTCATTCATTATTTTTATCGCTCTCTTAGCTGTCTATGCCGGCCTGGAATTCGGCTACAAACCATTTCTGAATTCTCGGATAAAAAGCTTGGACCAAAAAATCGCCGCTCTGACGCAATCAATCAACGAAGAGCAGCAGAACAGTCTGATTAATTTTTACTCCCAACTCGTTAATCTCAAAGACCTTATCAACTCCCATATAATAACTTCCAATTTTCTTGAGTTGCTGGAAAAAAACACTTATCCGGAAATTCATTACACCGGCCTGACCTTGGGCATTAAGGAAAAAGAGGTGAAAATTGAAGGATTGTCTCCGGATTACGAATTTCTGACAAAAGAGATGGAACTCCTGGCTAAACTTCCGGAAGTGGAGAGAATTTTCCTGGAAACTTCCCAGTACGAGGAATTGAGCAAAGAAATGAAAGGAGTTAAATTCACTCTGAGGATATTTTTAACTCCCCAATTTTTTAAGGCAGTCGCCCAATCAATATGAAATCTTCAACCAAAAGATTATTCGGCATTTTTACAGCGTTGCTGTTTTTAATCGGCTCCATATTTGTCTACGCTTCAATGATTAAGCCGGCTCTGGAAGAAATTGACGAACTGCGGGGAAAACTGGCTTCGCGCGCCGATATTCTGGAAAATTACGGCAAAGCGGTTAAACAACTTCAAAGTCTTCTTACCCAGTATCAGGAAACAACGGACGTCCAACAGCAAGTTTCTTTGGCTCTGCCGATAGGCCAAAACGTTCCGCAGGCGGTTAATCAGGTTGTGGGAATCGCCGCGGCCAACGATCTGGCCATTCAATCAATGGGGCTTCAGCAACTGGCGATAAAGCCGGCAACCGCTCCTTTGGTTAGAGGGATGGGGACTTTAAGAATGAACGTGCGGCTAACCGGAACATATCAGGGTTTTAAGTCATTTCTGAAAAATCTTGAGACCAACATTACGCTTTTGGACACAACCAGTTTGAAAATAGAGGTCCAGAAAGAGAAATCCGGCGCCCTCTTTCTGGCTTACGTGCTCTCAATAGACACGTATTATCAAACAAAATAAAGACATGGCCATTGCCATTGAAAGAGAAAAAAAGAGAATAAATTTTGTGGCGTTGCTCGGGGCGGCGGCGATTATCGGGATAATCGCGGGTATTATTTATTACCTCTTTTTCGCGGCGATTCCGGGAATTGAAACCATCGTGCCGTCGCGGCTGAAATCCGCCGGCGAAATAGCCAAGATAGAACTCAATCCTCAGGAAGTTTTTGAAAACCCGATTTTCAGAAATTTGCGACAATACGTCAATCCCCTGGAAGCCGAATCCGCGACCAACCCCTTGCCTTTCTTACTGCCTTAAGTTTGATAATATTAAATGGAAAACAAAATTTTACTCCAGGAATTAATCAAGGAGGGACTTCTTGCCGAGGAAGGTTCAAAAAAACTTCTTCAGGAAGCCGAGGTTACCCGGCGCAACGCCGAAGATTTGATTTACGAACAGCGGCTGATTCCCGAAGAAACAGTGGCGAACCTCAAAAGCCGTCTGCTTAAAGTCCCCTTTAAAAAAGTCAAAGCCGAAGAAATCAAAGACGATTTGCTGAAATTGATTCCCGAAGAAACCGCCCGGAATTACAAAACCGTGCCGCTGGAGCGCTCGGACAATCTTCTGACGGTCGGAATGGTCAACCCCGATGATTTGAAAGCCCAGGACGCGTTAAAATTCATCGCCAAACAATTGCGGGCCAGTATCGGCATCTATCTTATCGTTCCTTCTCTCTGGGAAGAGGTATTAAGGAGATATTCTCCTTATCAAAGCGAAGTGGAAGCGGCAATGAAATCCCTGAATCTTGACGCAAGAAAAGGGGTAACGGCCCGGCAGATTATACGGCTTGAAGAAGGCGCGGCGGTTTCCGAAGAAGCGCCAATTATCAGAATTGTCGCTTCAACCTTAAAAGAAGCGGTTTGGCAAAAGGCCTCTGACGTTCACATTGAGCCCCAGCGCAATCGGCTGCGCATCAGATTTCGCCTTGATGGCGAACTTCAGGAGGCCTCTTCTTTGCCCATTGAACTGCATCAGCCGATAATTTCGCGCGTCAAAGTGCTTTCTAATTTAAAGATTGACGAAATGCGGGTTCCTCAGGACGGTCGTTTCCGAACCGTGCTTTTGGGAAGAGACATTGATTTTCGGGTGTCAACTTTTCCGACGCCGGTCGGAGAAAAAGCGGCCATCCGGGTTCTTGACCCAACGGTCGGACTTAAAGGTTTGGAGGATTTGGGATTGATTGGCAGAAATCTCAAAGTGGTCAACGAAGGAATAGACAAGCCCTACGGAATGGTTCTTATTACCGGTCCGACCGGTTCGGGCAAAACCACGACTCTCTACGCGATTATGCAGATTCTTAACCAAGAGGACGTCAATATCGTCAGCTTGGAAGACCCGGTGGAGTATTTTATTGACGGTTTGAATCAGTCGCAGGTGAGACCGGAAATCGGTTATGATTTCGCTTCGGGTCTGCGGCAGATTCTGCGGCAGGACCCGGATGTCATTATGGTCGGCGAGATTCGCGACGAAGAAACCGCCGGCTTGGCGGTCCACTCGGCGTTAACCGGCCACATCGTTCTTTCAACTCTGCACACCAATAACGCGGTCGGAGTGGTTCCGCGTTTGATTGATATGAAGGTTCAGCCCTTCCTTCTTCCGACTTCTTTGAATTTAATGGTGGCTCAACGTCTGGTTTCAAAAATCTGCCAGGAGTGCCGTCAGGCCCGGAAAGCGTCCGATGAAATTCAGGAAATTATCAAAAAAGAATTGGAAAAAATGCCTAAGGAAACGATTGAAGACTTAAAATTAAAGCTCAAAGATTTAAGTTCGCCTTACGAGGTTTATCATTCTCCGGGATGCAAGGCCTGCAAGAACAAAGGCGTCAGCGGCCGAATCGCTTTGTTTGAAATTTTTGAGATGACCCGGGAACTGGAAGAAATCATCAACAGCGGTCCGACCGAACACAAAATTTTGGAAGAAGCGCGGCGCCAGGGGATGCTGACTATGCGGCAGGATGGTATAATCAAAGCGTTGGGAGGATTGATTCTAATGGAGGACGTCTTGAGGGAAACAACGGAAACGTGATAAAATAAAATTATGGCAGATTATAAATCCAAACTTAACGAATTACTTTTAGCCGCGGCTCAGCAGAACGCTTCGGATTTGCATTTGGGAGTGGGGAGGTATCCGACTTTGAGAATCGACGGCAACTTGGTTCCTTTGGAGCAGGAATCGGTTTTAACTCCGGAGTTGACTCAGAATTTGGTTTTCGGGCTTTTGACTCCGGAACAAAAAGAAATTTTTTTGAAAGAAAAGGAACTTGATTTCGCTTACAGTTTTGAAGACAAGGCGAGATTCAGAGTCAATGTTTATTATCAGCGCGGTTATGCGGCAGCGGCCTTGCGGCTGATTCCTTCCCAGATTAAAACCGTGGAGGAATTGAATCTCCCGCCCCAACTTCACGATTTTACCCGACTTTCTCAGGGTTTTGTTTTGGTGGTGGGACCGGCGGGCCACGGCAAATCAACGACGTTGGCGGCCATGCTTGACGAAATCAATCACAACCGCAACGAGCACATTATTACCGTTGAAGACCCGATTGAATATATTTTTACCCAGGACAAATGCATTGTCTCCCAACGGGAAGTCAGGATTGACACATCGGATTTTCATAAAGCGTTAAAGTCGATTTTGCGGCAGGACCCGGACGTAATGATGGTAGGCGAGATGCGGGACCCGGAATCAATCGCCACCGCTTTGACCGCGGCGGAAACCGGCCACTTGGTTTTTTCCACTTTGCACACCAATTCCGCTTCGCAAACCATTGACCGCATCATTGACAGTTTTCCGGCTGAACAACAAGGGCAGATTTCTTCGCAGTTGGCCGCCACTTTGGTGGGTATAGTTTCCGAACGTTTGATTCCCCGGGTTAAAGGAGGCAGGGTGCCGGCTTGCGAAATGATGATTACCAACGCCGCGATTCGCAATCTGATTCGCGAGAAGAAAGCGTACCAGATTGACTTGGTCATTGAAACCAGCGCTCAGGAGGGAATGATAAATCTGAATCGCTCATTGGCGGAACTGGTGAAAATGGGCGAAATATCTTTGGAGAAAGCCGAACTTTATTCGCTCAATCCCGCGGAGTTGAGATTGATATTGGAAAGAAGTTAATATGGCAAAATTTAAATATAACGCCAGAACCAAAGAAGGGGAGATGCAGGTCGGGTTTGTGGAAGCGCCGACCCGCGAGGCGGCCGTGAATATCCTGACCGGCCATCAGTTGTTCGTTTTAAGCGCAGAAAGCGCCGAAAAAGTTTCGTGGTTTGAAGGTTTCAGCCGCGTTTTCAGCAAGATAAAAAACACTGATTTGATGGTTTTCACGCGTCAGTTCGCCACCCTGATGGAATCAAAAGTGGCGTTAGGCAACGCTCTCCGCATTCTTTACAAGCAGACAAGAAAACCGTCACTAAAAGAGGCGATATATGAAATTGCCAATGACGTTGACAGCGGTTTGTCTTTGTCTCAGGCGCTGGAGCGTCAGGGAATTATTTTTTCGGATTTTTACGTCAGTATGATTCGTTCGGCGGAAATCACCGGCCGCTTGGAAGAGGCGATGCTTTTCCTGGCCGATTATTTGGAAAAAGAAGTGATGTGGCGTTCGCGGGTCCAGAACGCCCTTATCTATCCGGTGGTGGTGATAGCCCTGTTTATAGTCGTCGCCGGCTTGATGATAACCGCGGTTTTCCCGCAGATTGAACCGATTTTCCGGGAATCGCAGGTAAGCTTGCCTTTGCTTACCACCATTCTTTTAAGCACCGGCTCATTCATTTTGAAATGGTGGTGGGCGGTTCTTTTGGCGATTCTGGCTACAGTTTTCCTTTTGATTGATTATTTTCGTTCGCCGGAAGGAAAAGCGGTGATGGACGAATTAATAATGAAACTGCCGGTCTTGGGAGGATTGTTCAGAAAAATTTTCGTGGCCCGCTTCACGGAATCAACCAGCGTTTTGATAAAAGGGGGAATCCCCATCACTCAGGCGATAGAAATCGCCGGCGCCGCCATCGGCAACGTGGTCTATCGCGACATTGTTCATGAAGTCGCCGAAGGAGTCCGCGGCGGAGAATTATTTTCCGCTCTTTTAAGCAAACACGAAGAATATTTCCCCCCGTTGGTGGGTCAAATGGTCGCGGTGGGGGAAAGCACCGGTCGGTTGGATGAAATTCTTTCAAGAATTTCGGTATTTTTTACGCGGGAAACGAACACGGTTTTAGACAATTTAATGGAATTGATTCAGCCGACTTTGATAATAGTCATCGGCGTCCTGGTGGGGTTGCTGTTTGCGTCCATTTTGATTCCGATATATAATTTAGCGCAAGTGTTCTAATAATATGAAGAAAGGTTTCACGTTAGTAGAAGTTCTTATTGTGGTCGCCATTATCGGTTTGCTGTCTTCGGTTATTTTGGTCGGCTTGGGAGGGTTTAGGGCTCGGGGCCGCGACGCTCGCCGGATTGCCGATTTGCGCGAGGTCCAAAGCGCTCTGGAGATTTATTACACCAAGAATCAGCAGTATCCCGTAGCCGCCAGCTGGGGAGAATTATCTCAAACTTTGACTACCGCGGAAATCGGCGTGGTGCAAGTTCCTCGCGACCCGCTTCCCAGGGAAAGGACCTATTATTACGGAGTTTCTTCCGACATGCACGGTTATGTAGTGGGAGGGAAATTGGAGTCCGAACACACCGGACTGGCTGAGGATATAGACGGCAATGTCTACGGAGTTGACTGCAACGACCCTGTTTACTGCATACAATTCTGATGTATCTGATTCTTTTTTGTATCGGCTTGGCGGTCGGCAGTTTTTTAAATGTAATTTCTCTGCGTTATAATCCTGGCGGGAAATTATTATCACTCGAAGTTATTAAAGGCAGATCGCATTGCCCTCATTGCCGCCAAAAACTAAATTGGTACGAACTGGTGCCAATTTTTAGTTTTTTAATTCAAAAGGGGAGATGCCGACATTGTGGCAGCTGGATTTCTTGGCAATACCCAATAGTGGAAATTTTAAGCGGACTGATTTTCGTCGCCATTCCCTGGCATTTAAGCAATTGGCATAATTATAACAATCTTTCAATCTTTCAATCTTTCAATCTTTCAATCGTCATTTGGGTCCTTATTTTCCTTTTATTTCTTATTCTCGCTGTCATTGATTTGCGCCACTATCTCGTCCCCGACCAAATAAATCTCTCGCTGGCAATTTTAGGAATAGTCTTAATAATCTTTCAATCTTTCAATCTTCCAATCTTCCAATCGTCATTCCTCGGTCATTACGCCCTTCTTTTCAATCCGCCGGGAAATATCTGGCTGAATCACCTCTTCGCCGCTTTGCTGTCATCCGCCTTTTTCGCCGCCATAATTTTAATCACCCGGGGCAGGGCAATGGGCTGGGGCGATTTTAAACTGGCTGGCGCCTTGGGCTTGATTTTCGGCTGGCCCGATGTTCTGATGGTGGTCGCTCTTTCCTTTGTTATTGGTTCTCTTTTTGTTTTGCCGCTTTTGATTAAAGGCAAAAAGAAAATGAAAGACGTTGTTCCTTTCGGGCCGTTTTTGGTCGTTTCCGGCGCCTTAACCTTCTTTTTCGGCTTTCAAATAATCGCCGCCTACTTTAATTTTTTCAACATTTTGTATTAAAATTAGAGAATGGATAAAAAATCCGCTTTTACCGTTATTGAAATGCTCGTGGTCATCAGCGTTATTGGTCTGCTTTTGACTACCACGATGGTTTTCTACGGCCGCACCGGCGAACGGCAGATTGTTCTGTTCCGCGAGCAGACGAAAATTCTCAACATTCTTTCGCGGGCTAAATTCTTGAGCGTTCAAACCTTTGGTAAAACAGGGCCCGTTCCCTGCGGCTACGGCGTTCATTTTGAAGAGCCGCAGAGCGTTATTTTATTCCATGACGACGCCGAAGATTGCGCTCAAGCGGACCGCCGCTATTCGGGCGACGCGGAAAAAGTTGAGTCGTTCATTCTTGACCGGGCGGTTGTTTTTGAATCGTTGCCTTTATCCGACGTAATTTTCATTCCGCCCAATCCAACCGTGGTTCTTACGCCCGAACAAGACCAGGCGACCATTGTCATTAAAACCACCGACGACAAGGGAAAGGTCAACATAAAAATCAACAACTTCGGTCAAATCAGCACGCAATGA
>CAYIKS010000008.1:0-4491 GCA_964364125.1 uncultured Candidatus Saccharibacteria bacterium | reverse complement strand
GGACAACTTTTAATTGAATCAATGATTGCTATCAGCATTATCGTAGTCGGGTTACTCGGTCTTTTGGGTTTACTTTCGCGTTCTTTAAGCTTGAACCGGGTGGTCAGCGACCAGTTCACCGCCAATTATCTGGCAGCCGAAGGAATTGAAGTGGTTAAAAACATCGTTGACGCCAACACCGTTCAGAAACAGCCCTGGAATCTCGGCCTTGCCAACGGCGAATTTCAGGTAAGCTATGACAGCGTGCAGCTGGAATCCACTTTGAGACAACCCCTTGTTTTTGAGGAAGGAACCGGCCGCTACAGTTATGGATTCGGCAGGCCAACAAGTTTCGTCAGAACGATAAAGATAGAACTTCTCAGCCAGGACGAAATTAAAGTCAATTCCATAGTCAACTGGACCACCCGCGGCGGCGGCAAATTTGAAGTCAACACCGAAGACCATTTCTTTAACTGGAGATAACAAATGAAACTCAAAACTAATACGGGTTTTACCCTCATCGAGCTTCTTGTCGCGATGATGCTTTTCATCATTCTGCTTTCCATCGCGGTCGGCGGTTTTATCAGGGCTTTGCGGACTCAAAGGGCGATTGTCGCTTTAATGGAAGCCAATGACAATGTTAGTTTCGCTTTGGAACAGATGGCGAGAGAAATCAGAGTAGGTTATCACTTTACCAAATTATCCGACAGCGAACTGCAGTTCGTAAACGCCCAGAATTTGGTCATCTGGTATCGCTTGAACGACGGAACGATTGAGCGGGGCGTTGAGAGCGCCACTCTTCAGCGGACTTACAAAAAAATTACGGCTGACAGCGTAAAGATTTCCAATTTTAACATTGCTCTTTTCGGCGCCGAGGACGGCGACGGCTTTCCGCCGCGGATTACCATCAGTTTATCGGTCAATATCAGGGGAGCGGGTCTTGAAAAATTAAACATCTCCACCAACGTCCAAACCACCGTCAGCTCAAGAATTTTGGATACCTAAAATAAATACCCCGTTGTTGCTATAGCAACAACGGGGTAAATCTTCCTATCTATCCCTACCCGCCAAGTGATCAAAGAGGGGAGAACTTGGCGTGAATTTCCCCCCTCCTTCGTAACGGAGCAGGGAAAATCCGCTTCCATTTCCATCGTAGAGAGCGTACCAAAACACTCTCTCTACACCCTCCACTGACATTGCCTTGTAAACTTGCAAATGCTGGGCAGGAGAAGGACTTCCGACCTCGGTCAGCCAAACTGGCTTGTTGATTTTTCTCTTTTTCAATTCCTCAACAAACCGGTTTGGACTTACTTCGTAGGCGTGAATGCTGATTACATCCACGTGATTCATCATACCCTCATCGAGCATGGCCTTGAACCACTCAAGCCCGCCGCGGCCTCCGGTAGGAGCGGTGGAAACGACTCTTTTTCCTCCACCGCGGATAATAGCCGCGGCTTTCGGAAGATAACTTTTTGCGTATTCCATCGGGGTGATCCCCTTGAAGAAGTTATCTATTTCATTCAGCGGTTCGATATGGGTGGCGTTGGTGCCGCTAACTACTTTCTGCACCTCCGCCTCCCAATTACCGAGTCCCGAACGGCCCCCGTGGGCCGTTACCACGACAAGCATTGCGGTAACTCCATATTGTGGCGCCAGCTGGCTTAGCTCTGCCACGCAAGCCAGACTGCCCGGTCTGTCGATATAGACCGACGTCCGGATCGCAGTCACTCCCATCATCTGGGAGTATTTCAACAATTCATGCATATCCCACTCTGAATTTTTGAGATAAGCGGGGTCTTCGCAGGCATGAATGCTCATGCCAAGAGGAACATGCCCGTCTCCGCTCGGTCCTGTAATCCAGGACCAATCCTTTTCTTTCTCGCAAGAGGACGGACATCCTCCCAGAGAAAAAAGCGACAGAATCATAAACAAGAATAGTTTTTTCATCTCATCCCTCCCTCCTGATTAAAAGTTTGTTCTAAGTTTTTAAAGACCCAAAATTTATCTATAATAAAGCATATCTAATAACTATTGTCAAATCAATTTGACTTTTCTGTAAGAGGAAGGTATACTAAAGACAGATTTTTAATAGAAACAATAAGAAAAGAAATAAACCTTAACTTTAGAAAGGAGACAAGGAATGAAGATATTAACGGTATTGATGGTTTTCTTAGTTATTGCTTGGACGTTTCCGGTTCAGGCGCAAGAGCTTACACTTGGTATCACTGATGAGTGGGAGCTCGCGGCGCGGCAGCAGAATTATCACCGCGAAAATGGCGGCGTAGGCATTTCTGAATTTAAAAAACAATCTGGAATGGCAGAGGAATCTCGGTTCAAGGTTGGGCGTTTTATGATGGTCCTGCCCTATCTGCTTAGAGATTATCAGCAGACCTTGGATATCAAAAATCAACCGGGGATGACAGAGGTGAATCCTCTTTTGGGCAAGCACCCCAGCGACAGCGTGATACTCGGGTATGCCGCGGTAACTATTCCTCTTATCTATTTTATAGGAATGGCTTTACCGGAACCCTGGGGCTCGTCGTTATTTGATACCGTTCGGTACACGGAAAAATTAGTGACGGAACAGAATGACTTGGTTTCCGAAAAAAAAGTCAGGACGAATGGCGTTATTCCGTTTATGGTCGTTTTTACCACGAGATTTTGAAAGGAGGTGAGAAAAGATGGATGGTCAAAAAATAATCAAAAAAAATCTGCGAAGCGAACCGGTAATAATTCCACAGAAAGGAAAAATACCTTTTATGATGGGGTTTGCGAGGGTGCCGGACATTAAAGTATCGGCAATGATGGGTGGTGGGACTTACATGGGGACCACGCAGTGTCCGGGCGGAGAAACCGGAGATTACGTCGATGATGACGCATAATAGACTGTGAGGGATTTGCTGTTAAACAAATCCCTCATTTTTTACCGCCACTTTTACGTCGTTAATTTCTTTTCTTATAGATTTTAAAAAATCACTATTTTTCATTTTTAAATCTTTATATTGTTTTTTCTTAAATTCTGTCTCTAATAATTTTTCTGTTTTTAATCCATAAAACAACGCTTTTTTATAATTTTTTGTTGTTTTGTAAAAATTAAACAAGTTTAAAGTTGTTCCAAAATCATCTTTTTTACAGGCCCTATATTCTTTTAAATACCATTTTTCAGCGTTTTTATAATCTCCCATTTTTTGATAAATCACGCCAATCGCTAAAGCGCCTCTTTGGTTTTTAGGAAGCTTTAGCATTTGCCGGAACGCTTTGATTTGATAATAAAGAGCTTTCTTATAATCTCCTTTTATGTTATAAACTCTTCCAATGCCATAGAGCGCTAAAAGATATTTCGGATTTTTTTTGAGTATTTCTTCATAAAGAACTTCCGCTTTTGTTAAATATTTATTAACTAGATTATTTTTTCGTTTTTCATTTTTAATTGAAATTTTTATTTTCATTGCCAGATGGTCGTACAGCAAACCCAGTCTATATTTTTCATTTTCATTAAGTGAATAACGTTTTGCGTATTTCTCTAATATATTTATGCCCCAACGATATTTTTTATTCGCAATGGCGTGACCGCTAATTTTATAAAGATATCTTTTTATTTGATTTGACATTTTCATAAATTTAGGATATTCTCTATTTTAGGACATAATAATAAAAACAAAGGAGGTAGTCAATGAAGGATCAGATTTTAATCCTAACGAATAAAGACGATGAAAGCATAGAGCCGGTCATTGAACAGCTTAAAGTAATAGAAGCGCCATTCTATCGTTTTAACACCGAAACATTTCCCTTGGAAACTATTCTTGGGCTTGGACTTTATGATGGGAAAGTGAGCGGAACATTGTCTGACAAAAATGGTGTCCTTCTACTCGATTTAGGAAGAATAAAAAGCGTTTGGTACCGGAGGCCAGCCTCGGCGTGGATAAATGATGAAAGATTGACTGACGGTTGCGCGCAGTTTATAAAAAACGAAGCAAACACTGCATTGTGGTCGCTCTATACAACACTTGATGTTTTCTGGATGAATCACCCACTCATTAGCCAACGTCTTCTCGAACACAATAAGCTTTATCAGTTGAAAGATGCATCTTCCGTTGGGTTGTGTATTCCAAATACTCTTATCACAAATAATCCGGACAAACTTTTGCAATTTTGCCGGAATCACAAAGGAATGGTTGCGGTAAAGCTTTTAAAAGGCGGTTGGTTTGTTAAAGATGGAAGTAATGTTCCTCTTTTCGTCTTCACTCAAAAAATCACCGAAGAAGAAATTAAAAAGCGTTCTGATGAGATACGATTGGCGCCGGTATTGATTCAAGAATATATTGAGAAGAAATTAGAGTTGAGAATCACGATAGTTGATAAAACTATTTTTACTTGCGCGATTCACTCTCAGAACATCGAGCAAACAAAGATTGACTGGCGTCAGTATGACTTTAAGAATGTAAAGCATGAAACATGGCGATTGCCGGCAGAAATAGAAGCAAAACTTCTTTTACTGATGAAAAAATGGGG
>CAYIKS010000007.1:0-17884 GCA_964364125.1 uncultured Candidatus Saccharibacteria bacterium | reverse complement strand
CTGCGACCTAACGCTTATGAAACGTCCGCTCTGCCACTGAGCTACATCGGCAAAATTTAAGCGGACCCGACCGGATTTGAACCGGCGATTTCCTCCGTGACAAGGAGGCGTGTTAACCGGGCTACACTACGGGTCCAGTCCAATAATTAAAGTCTAATTGATTTTGTATTTTTTTTCAAATATCATATTTTTAGATGACAAAACAACAGGAAGAACTTGTGAAAATAGCCAGAAGTTTGATGGGCAGGCCTTATCAACGAGGCGCCGATTCTTCGGGAAATCCCGCATATTTCGATTGTTCAAGTTTGGTCCAATATATCTTTAGGCAACTCGGTATTGATTTACCGCGTTCATCCATTCTTCAGGCAGCCAGCGGAAAAGAGATTAATTTATCGGACGGTCTTGAGGTCGGCGATCTTATATTTATGCGCAGCGACCGCGGATACTACGACGATGAATCTTTTGGCGGTCGGAAAATCCATATCGGTCATGTAGTCCTATATATCGGCGACGGCAAGATTATTCATTCTCAGAAATCAGCCGGCATGGTAATTGAACAAAACTTAGACGAACTTATTAAAGAACCGAATTATGAGATTGCGTTAATTAAAAGACCCGGGTTCTGATTTACCGGGTCTTATAATCTTTCAATACGGAGGATAGATGAATATAAATCTTTTTGTCCATCTCCCAAGGAGTTCTTTCAGCAACATCTGTTTGGTTGCCGGCGCGATGCTGTCGGGGTCAGTAATGAGAAACTCCTTAATTTTGCCTCCTTCTTTTATGTAGCCGTTTACGACGATTAGATGGGTATTTGAAGAAGAACAATTTTTAACCGAGACGATTACCGGTCCTTTTTTTAGCAGCGACAGGAATTTTTCGAATGGCTCTTTGCCATCCTGATGTGAAAAATCCCATCTTTTCCCGCGAAACCCAAATTCTTTATGAGCGAGATGAAGTAGGCCGTCGTGATACCATCCTACGCCTTCTTTATAGCAACCCGTCTTTATTCCTTTTCCAATAAGAGTCCTTATTAAATCTTCGCCATCAGTTTCATTGTTTAGCTTTCCGTAATAAGACGCTACCATTACCAATGAAACAATGCCACAGCCACGCTCTTTCCAATTACTCTCCTCAATGTGCAACCACTGCGAAAATTTCGTCAGATGGTATTTTCTAACAATCACGCCAAAACCTCCTTCATTTTTATTCATGCTTCCTCCTTTTATTTTTATGATATTGATTTTATAGAACTATATTAAACATAGTTTTTCTCTTTACTAATGTCAAATTTTTTATTATTATGAAGTCGCGGGGAAGTGTAACGGTCTGCACAGGAGGCTCATAATCTCCAAGTAGTGGGTTCAATTCCCACCCCCGCAACAATGACTAAAATTGACTCCAAAAAAATTGAAGAAATCCTGACTCGCGGCATTGAGGAAATTATTGAAAAGGAAAGTTTGGTTAGAAAATTAAAGTCCGGCAAAAAGCTGCGGATTAAGCATGGCATTGACCCCACCGGTCCCGTAATCCATTTAGGGAACGCCATTCCTTTTTGGAAACTGCGCGAGTTTCAAAATCTTGGCCATCGGATTGTTTTGATTATCGGCGACTTTACCGCCCGCATCGGCGACCCCTCTAACAAAGAATCAATGCGCCAGCCGTTGACCAAAACCAAAATTGAGAAAAATATGAAAACCTATAAAACGCAGATAGGCAAGATTCTGAATTTAAAAAAAACCGAATTCGTTTATAACAGCAAATGGCTTTCAAAACTGAATTTCCTGGAAATTCTCACAAAATTGGCAAATCAATTTACTGTTGCCCAAATATTGGAAAGGGAAAATTTTATGACAAGATACAAAGCCGGAAAACCAATCGGCTTGCCTGAATTTTTATATCCCTTAATGCAAGGATACGATTCTGTAATTGTTAAAGCGGATTTAGAAATCGGCGGCACTGACCAAAAATTCAATATGCTTGCCGGAAGAAACATCCAGCGGGCATACAACCAACGGACGCAGGATATTATGACGTTGACCTTACTCCCGGGAACCGACGGCCGGAAAATGAGCAAGAGCTACGGAAATATCATCGGCATCGCTGATGAACCGAACAATATGTACGGCAAAATAATGTCTATAAAAGACGAACTGATTCCGCAGTATTTTGAACTCTGTACTAAAAAGGATTTTAAAATCAAAAAAATCAATCCGCGCGACGCCAAAGCCAAACTGGCTTATGAAATCGTTTCCCTTTACCACGGACAAAAATCAGCGGCGGAGGCAGAAAAAGAATTCAATAAAATCTTCAAGAAAAAAGAATTGCCTTCAAAAATGCCGACAATCAGCATCGCCCAAAAAAATATCGGAATTCTGGACTTGCTCGTGAAAACAAAACTGGCTTCTTCAAAATCCGAAGCCCAAAGATTAATTCTTCAAAAAGGAGTGAAAATTAACGGCGAAATTCAGACTGACTGGAAGAAAACCGTGAATATCAAAAAGGGAACGGTTCTCCAAGCCGGCAAAAGAAGATTTATGAAGATTATTTAGTCAATTAAGCCGAATTCTTGAAAGGCTTTTTTGTAAATTTCAATGATGGATTCCGCCTCGCCGGGGGTAATTTTAAAATCCGGCTCCGAGGCAAGACGGTTGCGAATCCTGCGCGCCTGTAGAATCTCGCCGATGTTTGAAACTTGCTCCGAAGTGATTTGTCTCAAACGCTCGTCGGCTGTCTGACCCTGATAACCGCTCCTTTTTATAATTTCGTCGAAAATTCTGTCCGTCTCAATGACAGCCAGTTTTATCTGGGTGTCATTTTTTGTTTTTAACCGTTTTTGAATTTGCTTCCAAGCCTTAAGCGAACGCCGACGGGAGATATCGGCTTTACCTAAAATGTCAAAAAAATCATCAACTTTCTCGCCCACAATATTGAGCCTGACGATAAAATAAATGACGAAAGACAGCAAAACAACGGAAATGAAAAAAGAAATAATCTGAAACATCAATAAATTTTCCTGATACCAAGAAATGATAGCGTCTAACATACTTGTTCGTATTGTTGCCCGACTGCCAAAATGTCCGCTTCGTGAAAATGTTTGCCGATTAGCTGAAAACCTATCGGTAAATTAGCTTTTAGCTTTGAGTTTTGAGCTTTTAGATTAACCGGGATGGAGATCGCCGGCAATCCGGCCAAATTTACCGGAATGGTGAAAATGTCCGAAAGATACATTTGAAGCGGGTCGTCTGTTTTCTCGCCGATTTTGAAAGCCGGGGTCGGTGAAACCGGCGTCAAAATCACATCAACCTCCTTAAATGCCTTATCAAAATCTTCCTTAATCAATTTTCGGACCTTCTGCGCTTTTGAATAATAAGCGTCATAATAGCCGGACGACAAAACAAAAGTCCCCAAAATAATTCTTCGTTTCACTTCCTCTCCAAATCCTTCGCCGCGCTGTTTAAAATAAATATCTCTTAGATTTGAGATTTGAGATTTGAGATTTGAGATTTGAGCGTATCGAATGCCATCAAATCGCGCCAGGTTCGCGCTTACTTCAGCCGGCATAATGATGTAATAGCAGGACAGGGCGTATTTTGTGTGCGGCAAAGAAATTTCTTTAAATTTAATCCCCAAACTTTTCAATCTTTTAATCGCCTCGTCAATCGCCTTTTCAACTTCTTTATTCAAACCCGCAACAAAATATTCCTTTGGAATACCAATTGTATAATCCGCGATTTGCGATTTGCGATTTGCGATTTGCGATTCGACGCTCGTCGAATCTAACTGGTCTTTTCCTTTAATAATGTCAAACAAAATTTCCGCATCCTCAACAGTTTTAGTAATTGGTCCAATTTGGTCCAAACTAGAAGCCATGGCAATCAAGCCGTACCGTGAAACCGCGCCGTAAGTGGGTTTTAACCCGACCACGCCGCAGAAACCGGCTGGCTGCCTGATGGAACCGCCGGTGTCCGAGCCCAAAGCCGCCACCGCCATATCAGCGGCCACCGCCGCGGCTGAACCGCCGGAAGAACCGCCCGGCACCCGTTCCAAATCATGAGGATTTTTGGTGATTTTAAAACCGGAATTTTCCGTTGACGAACCCATGGCGAATTCGTCCATATTGGTTTTGCCTAAGAAAACCGCGCCCGCTTGTTTCAGTTTTTTAATCACCGTGGCGTCGTAAGCCGCCCGATAATTCGCCAAAATTTTTGAAGCCGCGGTCGTTGGTTCGTTTTCAATTAGAATATTGTCCTTAATCGCCAAAGGCACGCCCGCTAAAATATCAACCTCTCTACCGGCAGATAAGTCCTCATCAACCACTTCCGCCTGCGACAATGCCGAATCTTTAGATAATCGAAGATAAGCGCCGATTTCCGTGTCTTTTTTCTCAATATAATCAAAAAACGCTTTGGTAATTTCAGAAGCGGAAAATTGTTTCTTTATTAAACTCTCGTGAAATTTTTTAATTGTTAACCCACGTATATCCATAATTCTTAATTCATCATTCATTATTCTGGAAAATCGGCGGCACTTTTAAAAAATCCCCTTCTTTTTCCGGAAAAGCGTCGATTAACTTGTCGCTTGTCTCTTGCCGCTTGTCGTTTATTTCATCTTCGCGAAAAATATTCTCTTCAATGGTTCCGCCGGCCATTGGTTCTATATTTTCGGTATCAACTTCCTTCAATTCCTCAAAATGCCCCAGAATTTTCTCAAGGTCTTTTAGCAATTTATCCTCGCCTTTCTTGTCTAATTCAATCCGGCTAAGTTCCGCCAAATGTTCCAAGGTTTTTTTGTCAATTGGTACTTTATTCATAATAACACTTTGTCCAATCAATTGGACTTCGTCCAATTGATTGGACTTTTTAGTATTTACTTTATTGTTTAATTAAATTTCAATCTATTGTATCATCGTATCACAATTTCTGCAATTCATAAAATCTGCGGTAAACGCCGTTTTTAATTTTGATTAAATCATTATGCCTGCCCTCTTCCATAATTCTGCCGTTTTCTAAAACCAAAATTCTGTCGGCTTTCCGCACCGTGCTTAAACGATGAGCGATAATAAAAGTCGTCCGGCCCTTCATTAATTCTTCCAACGCTTCGGTTACGAATTTTTCCGACCGGGCGTCCAGCGCCGAAGTCGGTTCGTCCAAAATCAGAATTTTCGGGTTCCTTAAAATCGCTCTGGCAATGGCGATTCTCTGCTTCTGGCCGACTGAAAGCTTAATTCCCCGCTCGCCGACTATCTGCTCGTATTTTTTAGGAAATTTTTCAATAAATTCAGAACAATACGCTTTCTGAGCCGCTTCAAAAACCTTCTTTTCACTGGCGGAAAAGTTGCCGTAACGGATATTATTTTTGACGGTATCGTTGAATAAAATAATCTCCTGAGGCACCACCGCAATCTGGCTTCTTAAAAATTTCAGATTTAAGTTTTTAATATTATGACCGTCAATGAGAATTTTGCCGCCGGCAGGTTGAAAATATAAAGAAATAAGGTCGACTAAAGTGCTTTTCCCGACTCCGGATTCGCCGACTAAAGCAATAACTTCTCCGGGATTTACCGTAAAACTGATACTATCCAATACTTTCAGCTGTTTATTTTCATAAGAAAAACTGACTTTATCAAATTTAACTTCGCCAATAATTTTGTCTAAAATAACGGCGTTTTCCGGTTCATAAATTTCTTTAGGTTGCGATAGAATTTTTTCCGCCCGCTCCAGAGCAATTAAGCCGTTTTGAATAACATGCCAATTATTCGCCAAAATCGTGAAGGGCCCGAAAATCATCGCCGCATAGCCGTTAAACATCACTAATTGACCGATTGTCATCTTCTCCTGCCAAATCAAAAATATTGAAATTGAAAAAACAATCAACTGCGTAAAAGTGATAATTAAACGTTGAGAAAGACTTATTTTCTGCCAAATGTGCCAGAAATCCAACCAGAATCGCGTAGCTCTTAAAATGAAACCTTTAAAGAATTTTTTCTTTTCATACTCTTCGGCAGTTGCTTGTTTCACCGAGGAAGTGTTTAATATCGAATCGTAAGCGTCTCCATACGCCATGTTCCAAGCCCGATGCTCTTTCCTTTTTAGGTCTGCGAGTTTAGGCGCAATTTTAAGCAAAATTGACGCATAAATTATGATTGCGCCGAAAAGCACAAACGCTAAAAGCGGCTTAATTGAAAAAATAATGCCAAAAGCGGCCAAAACGCCAAGCAATTGAGTGACCAAATTGACGACCACATTACTAATAATACTATCCAGCCAATTGGCAGCACGATTAATGCGGTCAATAATCTCTCCTATTCTATGTTTTTTATGGAAAGAAAGCGGCGTTTCTATCAGATGGCTGAAACCTCTTACAATATATTCTCCAAATACGGTCATGCTCAAATTTTCTCTCTTGGAAGTCAGCTGCCAATCTAAAATATTTGTGATGAATTGAATTAAAAACCATATCCCAAGAAAAAATACGGCTATTGGAGCCGAAAAAAACAAAATTTCGATAATGCGATGCGGCGTTAGAATTCCGTCAATAATTTTTCCGGCGAGATACGGCACAAAGGCATTGGCCAGCGCCGAAAATATACTTATCGCCGACAAAATAAAAATCAACCCTTGATGAGGTTTTAGATGTTTAACAATTATTTTCAACCCCGCGAAGGTTTTTTCTTTGGTTAATTTTGTCATAGATATTCGTAAATATAATTAAATTTCTGTAAATTTTATATCTATTATATCTATTTTAAAACTCTATAAGTTTTATAAGACAAGTCCAATCAATTGGACAATGTCCAATTGATTGGACAACGATTACTAAGACGTTTTAGATTCTTGCGCAATGATTTTTTACAGCGAGGGCTCAGGAGAGTGGATAGGTTTTTCTATTAGCGATTTAAAAATTTCCATCTTCCTTTGCCGCTGCCGGGCATATAGCGATGAGCGGGAAACCGCGAAGTTTTTCTGTCTGGCTTGTAATCTTCTTTAGTAATTTTGCGGGGCTTTCTCTCTTTCTTCGGAAGTTTTGTTAAACCTCTTCTGACAAAAGATATGGTGGTCCGAGAAACATCAAGTCCCTCCTGAATATCTTTTGGTCTTTTACCCTCTTTTAAAAAGAGAAGGATAGCCAGTCGTTTCTTTATCATTATTTGTTCTTCGGCGGTCAAATATTGGTTAAAGAATTTAATCAAATCTTCTTTCTTGTTAATATGTTTGATTTCTTTCAGTAACCGATTTAAAAACAATCCATCCAGTTCCTCGGTTATTCCTCTTTTAGTAATCCGTACCATAATTTAATTTCAATTATAACAAATGGAATTAGATTAGCAATGTCCAATTGATTGGACTTTATTGATTTTAGAAGTTGGAATTAGGCAGTTTAAGAGATATTTAAGGAAAAACAAATCAAACAAAGATAGTCAATGTCCAATCAATTGGACATTGAGTGATAATTGTTGAGTAGGTCTTATTCGTTTATCTCCTTAATTTTGTTTTCCAGGATTTTTTCTATTTCGGAGTTGGTTTTGTCCACGGTTTCCTGGACTTTTTCTTTGAGTTTGAATTTGTCGTCTTCGGTGATTTTTTTCGCTTCAAAATCCTGAACGATTTTTTTATTGATTTCATCGCGGAGGGCACGGATTTTAATTCTTGTTTCTTCCGCCTCTTTCCTTACAACCTTAGCTAATTCCTGTCGGCGTTCCTCGGAAAGCGGCGGTAGATTAATTCTGATTGTATTGCCCTCAATGTTAGCGCTGACATTCAAATTAGAGGATTCAATGGCTTTGGCAACGCCGGAAACCACCTGCTTGTCCCAAACGGTAAGCTGGATTTCCCGCGGCGGAACAACGCCGATTGAAGCCAACTGTTTAACTGGCAATTTCTGCCCGAAGTAATCCACCGGAAGGTCTTCAAACAATTTAGGCGACGGCCGGCTGCCGCGAACCCCTGCCAGCCGGTCTTTAAGATATTTGATTATTTCGCTGGTTTTCGTTTCTGCTTCCTTTAAGATATTTTGCTCCATAAATTTTTAAATTGTAATTTTTTATTCAAATTAAACTGTTTCATTAGGGTTAAAGTATTAAGCGCTTGTTTTAATTTTTTGTAATTCTTCATCGGCTCTTTGTATAAATCGGCGATAAGAAATTCAAAATATTCGTCAACTTGGCTGTTTTCAACGATTTTATCTAATTTAAAGTTTTGAGTTAATTGTATGGCTCTTCCCGGCCTGCCGAACGACTCCTTCGCAATAGATTTCGCCTTTGTCTTGCTCAAACGCAAATTTTTCTTCAAGAAATCCGTAATTTCCTTTGCGTCTATTCTTGGAAAATAAATTTTCTGCAAACGAGAAAGGACCGTCGGAAAAAGATTGTCGTAATTATTGGCGATAAAAATTATCAACGATTGAGCCGGCGGTTCTTCAAGAATTTTTAAAATCGCATTTTGCGCCTCGGGAGTTAAATCTTCGGCGTCTCTGATGATAACTGTCCTCTTTGGCGAGAAAACGGGTTTTTGGTAAAGAAAATTCTGGAGCGAACGAATTTCATCTATCCCGACGCTTTCTTTTTCATCTTCTTTTTTAATTGCAATCGTTAAAGTTTCTTTCAGATGATTTTTTGGCGGTTCAAAAGTTTTATTTTCCAAATAATTAGCGAAAGATGAAACGAAAAGAAACTTGCCAACCTGCGGCTCGCCGAAAAAAAGATAAGCGTGAGAGAGACGTCCGCCGTCGGCTAACCTTTTGAAATCCTTTGCTAAATTTTCATGTCCAACCATTGTTTAGCGCTTATTCAATAATGTTCTTTTATAAACATCAAGGTGCCTGAGAATCAATCCCGTTCCTTTGGCCACGCAGTAAAGCGGTTCTTCTGCCACATAAGTCTCCACACCCAGCATTCTCTTAAAAAATTCGTCGATGTGTCGAAGCTGCGCTCCGCCGCCGGAAAGGATAATCCCCTTTTCCATCACGTCGGCCACCAGTTCCGGAGGCGTCTCGTTGAAAACGTTTTGAACCGAAGCCGCCATGTCTATCAGATAAGGATTAAGCGCCTCGGCAATTTCATTGGAAGTCAAAGTCAAATCTTTCGGCAAACCGGAAACCAAATCTCTCCCCCGCACCTGCGAGTTTAATTTATTTTTTGTCGGCAATGCCGAACCGATTTCAATTTTAATCGCTTCCGCGGATTGCTCGCCGATTGAAAGAGAATATCTTTTCTTCACAAAATCAATGATTGCCCGGTCAAATTTATTGCCGGCAACCCTCAAACTCGCCCAAGAAACGATGCCTCCCAAAGAAATAACCGCCGATTCCATCGTGCCGCCGCCGATATTTATAAGCATATTGCCGGAATGAGCGTTTACCTGAATGCCGGCGCCAAGAGCCGCCAAAATCGGTTCTCTTACAATGTGCGCTTCGCGGGCGCCCGCTTCTTTGGCGGCGTTGACCACCGCCCGGCGTTCTGTCTGAGTAATCCCAGCAGGAACGGAAATGACAACATCGGGCTTAAATAAATTGAAGACGCCGGTGGCTTTGCGGATAAAATATTTCAACATTGCCCTAGTGAGGTAATAATCGGCAATCACTCCGTCTTTAAGCGGCTGATAAACATTGATGTCTGCCGGCGTTCTGCCAATCATTTCCTTTGCCTCTCTGCCGACGGCCAACACTTTGTTGTTGTTGGCGTCCAAAGCCACAATTGTCGGCTCGTTAATAATAAAACCCCGTCCCGTCACAAAGACGATGGTTTTAGTCGTTCCCAAATCAATACCGATTTTTCTGGTAAACATGTTTTAATTTAATCTTTTGATATTGGCGCCGAGTTTTCGAAGTCGTTCATCAATTTTCTCGTATCCCCTGTCAATCTCTTCAATTCCTTCAACAACTGACTCGCCTTGAGCAATAAGGGCGGCGATGATATGAGTGATTCCCGAACGCAAATCTCTGACTTTAAGCTTTGCGTCTTTGAGTAGTGTTGGCCCGGAAATCACGGCGCTGTGATTATGGTTCTGCCCGTTAAACCGGCAAGGCAGTTCTCCCAAACACTTTGAGAATACTTTAATATTTGCGCCCATTAAATTCAAGTCCTCAGCGTAACCGAAGCGGTCTTCGTAAATGGTCTCGTGAATTACGGAGACGCCCTCGGCTTGGGTCAATAAAACCGCGAACGGCTGCTGCCAGTCGGTCATAAAACCCGGATGAGTGTCCGTCTCAAGCTCACTTGCCTCAAGGGCTCTCTCTCCCCAAAAAGTGATGCCGTCCGCTTCAACCTGATATTCGCCGCCAATTCTCCTTAAGGCGTTAAGAAACGTTATTAAATGTTCCTGAACGGCGTTTTTGATTTTTATTTTTCCGTTAGTGCCGACGCTTAAACAAGCAAAAGAAACCGCCTCATTGCGGTCGGGTAAAATCTTATGGACAACGCCTTTCAATTTTTTCACGCCTTCAATATAAATTATCCGATTGGCGCCCAAACCGATGATTGCTCCCATTTTCTGGAGCATTTTGATTAAATCAATCACTTCTGGTTCGGTGGCGGCGTTTTTAATGGTTGTTTTTCCTTTTGCCAGAACCGCGGCTAAAATAACGTTCTCAGTAGCGCCGACAGAAGGGAATTTAAATTGGATTTTCGCGCCTTTTAAGCCGGCCGAAGCTGACGCCCGAAATCTGTCTTCTAAAATGTTAATCTCGGCGCCCAAAGCGCGAAGCGCGTCAAGATGTAAATCAACCGGCCGGGGACCAATTTTGTCGCCGCCCAGAACAGGCACCTCGGCTTTTCCTGCTCTTGCCAAAAGCGGGCCTAATGTTAAAATCGGTATCCGATTGCGGCGGGTAAAAGAGACGGCAACGGGATTTTTTATATTCCGCGTTTTTATCCGCGCCGTTCCTTCTCTGACGTCTATTTTACTGCCGATAGAACGGCAGAGTTCCGCGGTGATTTCCGTA
Organism: uncultured Candidatus Saccharibacteria bacterium; assembly: GCA_964364125.1. Classification (GTDB taxonomy): domain Bacteria; phylum Patescibacteriota; class Minisyncoccia; order UBA6257; family UBA9933; genus CAYIKS01. Next base: position 6,943 of record CAYIKS010000007.1, on the reverse strand, counting down.
TCGCCGATTTGGGGAAAATTTTCCAAAATGCATTCCTCGTCAGTCAAAAGCGAAGCCACCATCATTTTCGTCGCCGCGTTTTTTGAACCCTGAACCATAATTTCGCCGTTTAACGGCTTGCCGCCGTTGATTATAAATCTCATAGATTTATGATAAACTAAAAACTAAAAGCTAACAACTTAAAGTTATTTTTATGACCCTTAAAACCCGTCGTCTTATTTTTTACGGTTTTTGCGTTTTATTTATTCTTGTCGGCAGCGAAGTCGTATCGTATTCGCAAGGGTGGAGAGCATACACTGAAAATTGCGAAATTAAAAGACTGCGAGATTGCAGAATTTATTTTCAGAAGACCGGCGCTGTTTATATTGAAACAAATCCGAAAGATGTGGTTATTAAAATCGGCAATAAAGTATTTTCCGATAAATCCGGCATTCTTCAGAAAGGCACGCTGATTTCCGAACTCCTGCCGAAAAATTACAAGGTAGAAATTTCCAAAGATAGCTATCTGCCTTATTATAAAAACATCCGCGTCCAACCGTCATTGGTGGCCGAACTTTTTGATATTATATTAATTCCTGAAGAAATAAATGATAGGACACGTGTTGTTTCTAATCTTAAAGGCGATGTTTTTATTGAAAAAAGCAACGACGATAAAAAAATAATTCTCAAAAATTCCGCGAAAGGAATTTATTATCTTTACGATTTGAATAATCTGTCATCCGTTTTAAACGTCAGCGCCGCTTTCGGCAATTTTAAAAAAGAACCAATCGTTAAAATGTCCTTTCATCCTTTTGACTCCAACAGATTTTTGATTGCCACAAAAAACGGCCTGTATGCTTTGGATGTCAGCCGTTTGCAACTGGAATCCGTTTTAAGCTCGCTACCGACGATCTGGACGGTTAAAAACCCAAATGTCTACTATATAAAAGAAGTTAAATGTCAGATGTTAAACGTCAAGTGTCAGGCGTTAAATTCCTACAATCTGGTTGTGAAAACCGAGACGGAATTGACGCCACTGCCGGAGAAAATCGGCGAAATCGCCTCTTTGGGCGTTTCCGAAAATCAAAATTATGCTGCTGTCATAAATGACGGCGCCGAACTCTATCTTTTTAATCAATTAGATAAATCGTTTAAAAAAATTGTCGCTCACGCAAAGAAATTTGCCTTTTCTCCGGACAGTAAAAAAATCGCCGTCTTTGACGGAAACAGCAGGGTAGATATTTATTTTCTGGAAGATTATAGCCGAGGTGTTAACAAAAAAACCGGAGATACAATCCGGCTCGCGATAGAAAGCAGCCAGTCATTAGAAAATATTTTCTGGTATAAGGATTCAATACATCTTTTACTTCAATATCCCGACCATATAAAGTTTGGGGAAATCGATGACCGCCTGCCGTTGAATTATTTCAATATTTTAAACAACTTCTCGGATTTTTTCTATAATCAGAATAATAATCAAATTTATTTTATTCGGCAGAATTCGCTTTATTCTTTCCAGTTAGAAAAATAACCGCAACCGTCAAACCTCCAAGGAGGTCAAACAATAAATCCCCCAAAGTATCCGCCGCGTCCTGTTGAACTATTTTCGCGTATCCTCCTGAAGAAATAAAAACGTCAAAAAGAAATTCCGCGAATTCCCACAAGACGCCGATTAGAGCCACAAAAGAGAGAATGGCAATTAAAGAACTTAAGAAATTATGGAGTTGGGAAATTTGAGGAAAATATTTATTGATAAACCAAACAAAGACCACAGCGGCCCAAAAACCGCCAAAGAAGTGCATCGGAATGTCAAACCACCAAATAGTCCAGTACCAGTATCTAACAGTGGCAAGAGTATGAACGGAAAGAATGAAAATTAGAAAACCAATAAGGAATCTTAAAGAAAACATATTATCGTTTCTTCCATTGCGGCGCTCTTCTCGCTTTCTTTAAGCCGTATTTTTTGCGTTCGACCATTCGGGAATCGCGGGTCAGATAACCCACCCGGCGCAGACGTTTTTTGAACTCCGGATTGAATTCAACCAATGCCCGGCTAATGCCTAAACGAATCGCTTCGGCTTGGGATGACAAACCCCCGCCCTTAACTTTGATTACCGCTCCCAATTTGTCGGCGATTTTCATTTTTTCCAAAGGCGTCTCCACCTCTTTCTGAAGGCGTAAAATCGGAAAATATTTCCGGTAGTCCTTGTCATTAACCGTAATGCCGCCTTTTTTTGTATAAAGCCGAACGCGAGCGACGGCTGTTTTTCTGCGGCCCACGGCTTCAAGATATCTTTCTTTTTGTTTTGTTTTGGTAGTTTTTTCCATTGCTTATTCTATAGTCAGCCTTTTCATTCTCTTAATTAATAATTTGTTCTTCGGCAACATTCCCTTGATTGCCCGGCGTAAAACTTCGGCCGGCCCTTTTTTCTCCCAAAGCATTTGAAGGGTTTGTTCTTTTAAATGGCCGATTTGAGTCGTATGGCGGAAATATTTCTTTTGTTTTAATTTTTTGCCGGTTAGTTCAATCTGAGCAATGTTTTTGACAACCACGCTATCGTCTCCTTCAAGCCGCGGATTGTATCCCGCGCTTTTCTTGCCTTGTAAAATTAAAGCGATTTCTGAAGCCAAACGGCCGAGTTTTTTATTTTTAGCGTCAATGGTGTATTGCATAGTTATTTCTTTCCTTCAATTATGAGCTGCGTGATATTAGCCGGAACTTCTTCGTAATGAGAAAATTCCATCGTGAAACTGCCGCGGCCCTGCGTCATTGAACGCAGTTTAGTGGCGTAGCCGAACATTTCCGCCAAAGGCGCTTTGACGTCAATGACCTTGATGTTCGCCCGGTCGGTGATTTGTTCAATCCGGCCGCGCTTGGCGTTCAAGTCGCCGGTAACGTCGCCCAAAAAATCCATCGGCGCAATCACTTGAAGCCGCATTATCGGTTCAAGTAAAATCGGTTTGGCTCTTTTAGAAGATTCCTGAAAAGCCAGCGCGCCGGCGATTTTGAAAGCGATTTCCGAAGAATCAACTTCGTGAAAAGAACCGTCGTAAAGCGCCGCTTCAACGTCTATCATAGGATAACCCGCCAGAATTCCTTTGTCCATCGCTTCTTTGACGCCTTTTTCAACCGCCGGGATAAATTCCTGCGGAATTATGCCGCCTTTAATCTGGTTGACGAAAACAAAACCTTTGCCTCGCTCCAGTCCTTTCACTCTGAGCCAGACATGACCGTACTGTCCACGGCCGCCGGACTGCCTGATGTATCTGCCTTCTGCTTCTGCTTCGGCTTTTACTGTTTCTTTATAAGCGACCTGCGGCCTGCCGACGTTGGCTTCAACGGAGAATTCCCGTTTCATCCGGTCAACTAAAATTTCCAGATGCAGTTCGCCCATTCCGGAAATAATCGTCTCGCCGGTATCCGGATCGCCTGCCACTTTAAATGTCGGATCTTCTTCAGAAAGCCGACGCAAAGCAATGCCCATTTTTTCCTGGTCCGCCTTTGTTTTCGGCTCAATCCGCACCGAGATAACCGGCTCCGGAAAAGTGATTTTTTCAAGAATGAGCGGATTATTCGGGTCGCACAAGGTGTCGCCGGTGGTTGTATTTTTAAGCCCGACAATCGCGCCCAAGTCACCGGCGTACACTTCTTCAACTTCCTCGCGTTTGTTCGCGTGCATTCTGACGATTCTGCCGATTCGCTCCTGTTCGCCTTTTGTTGAATTCAAAAGGTAGCTTCCTCGTTTTAATATCCCGGAATAAACTCTGAAATAGGTTAAACTGCCGACAAACGGGTCGGTGGCGATTTTAAAAGCCAAAGCGGTAAACGGTTCATCGTCTTTGGGCTGGCGAATGATTTCTTCGTTGGTTTTCGGGTGAACGCCTTTTATCGGTTTTAAAGGAATTAGGTCAATGGGAGATGGCAGATAATCCAACACCGCGTCAAGCAGTAATTGCACTCCTTTATTTTTCAAAGCCGAGCCGCAAAGCACCGGCACAATGTCGCCGTTGACAGTGGCTTTTCGTAAAACCCGGCGCAAATCGTCCTCGGCAATTTCCTCGCCTTCCAGATATTTATGCATTAGATTATCATCATGCTCGGCGATTTTCTCAACCAAGTGATGACGGCGTTTCCCCGCTTCTTCTTTAAGCTCGTTCGGAATCTCTTTTTCAATTATTTTTTCTCCCTGCTCGCCTTCAAAAACAAATGCCTTGCGGCTGAGTAAATCAATCACTCCCTCAAAAGTTGACTCTATGCCGATGGGCAGCTGAATCGGAACGGCGTTGGGATTAAGGCGTTCCTGAATTGAACGAAGGGAGTTTTCAAAACTCGCGCCCAAGCGGTCAAGTTTATTAATAAAGCAAAGCCGCGGCACGCGATATTTGTCCGCCTGATGCCAGACGGTTTCTGACTGCGGCTCAACTCCGGCAACGCCGTCAAAAACCACCACTCCGCCGTCAAGAACCCGCAAAGAACGTTCAACTTCAACGGTAAAATCAACGTGGCCCGGCGTGTCAATGATGTTAACCTGATGTTCGTTCTGCTCACGGATTTTCTGTTTTCCCTTGTCGTCGGCCGCGCCTTGAAGAAGTCGCGTTGAAGTCCAGAAACAGGTAGTGGCAGCCGCGGTAATCGTAATCCCCCGCTCTTTCTCTTGTTCCATCCAATCCATAATCGCCTGACCTTCATGAACCTCGCCGATGCGATGAGAAATGCCGGTGTAAAAAAGAACCCGTTCGGAGACGGTGGTCTTGCCGGCATCTATGTGAGCGATAATTCCGATATCGCGGTATTTTTCTAAAGAATACAATCTTGACATTGAAAGATTGAAAAATTGAAAATTGAAAAATTAATCTTTTAATCTTTCAATTAGCAATCTAGCAATTAGTTTTTATCTGGCAAAATGCGCAAACGCCCGGTTCGCTTCCGCCATTCGGTGAACGTCGTGTTTTTTCTTAATTGCCGCGCCTTCGTTTTTGGAAGCGGCGACGAGTTCTTCCGCCAATTTTTCGGCCATCGGTTTTCCTTTTTTCGCTTTGGCGGCGTTGATAATCCATCGGCAAGCTAATAAAAATCTCCGCTCAGGTCTAACTTCCCGCGGCACTTGATAATTTGCTCCTCCGACTCTTTTGGAAAACACTTCCAGCAGCGGCGAAGCGTTTTCCAACGCTTTTTCAAAAATCTGAATTGGCTCCTGTTTGGTCTGCTTCTGGATTTTATCGAAAGAACTATAAAGCACTTTTTCCGCCACTGACTTTTTTCCTTTCCGCATCAAATAATTAATAAATCGGCCAACCGCGATGTTGTCATACTTGATGTCGGGTTTATGATTTTTTTTGTATTTGCGTTTCTTTCTCATTTCGGTTTTTTCGCTCCATACTTGCTCCTTTCCTGTTTCCTGCCTTCAACTCCACCGATGTCCAAAACTCCCCTCACGATATGGTATCTCACTCCCGGTAAATCCTTAACCCGACCGCCTCTCAATAAAACCACCGAATGTTCCTGAAGATTATGACCGACTCCCGGAATGTAAGCGGTCACTTCCATGCCATTAGTCAGACGCACTCGGGCGACTTTTCGTAAAGCGGAATTCGGTTTTTTCGGCGTGGTGGTAAAAACTTTAAGACAAACGCCGCGCTTAAAAGGCGAACCAGAATCAACCGGTCTGTTTTTAAGCGGATTAAAATAAAAACCCAAAGCCGGCGACTTGGATTTCTTGCCGCCCTTCTTTCTGCCCTTTTTGATTAGTTGTCTTATCGTAGGCATAAATAAAAAACCGCTAAGGGTCTATAAAAATATATCAAAACCGTTCCCTGTCTGTCAACAATGTTCTCTACGCTAAAATGAAAATCCGCCGCCGGTGATAAGCTTAAAAATAACTTGCGCCACCGGAGGAAGAAAGAAAAAGGCGAGAAACAGGGCAATGAAAATTCCGAGAAAGCCGAATTGTTCAAAATAACGCCACTGGCGCGGGAATAAATCCATAAAAATTTTTGAACCGTCAAGCGGCGGCATTGGAATAAGGTTAAATAAGGCGAGAAAAATGTTAATGTAAATTATCAATCCCAAAAATTCCTGAAAAATCGGCGAAATAAAACCGGCAACCGCAAAATAGCCGGAGAAAAATCTTGAAAACAGCCCCAAAATCAAAGCTATCAAGATATTTGCCGATGGTCCGGCAACACCGACTTTTAATGAGCCGTATTTTTGGTCTTTAAGGTTAAAGGGATTATAAGGCACTGGTTTTGCCCAGCCGATAAAAATTCCGGAAGTGAACAGAAGAAAAAGAGGAATTAATACCGTGCCCATTAAATCCAGATGAACAAAAGGGTTCAAAGTCAAACGACCGGCGTCCTTGGCGGTCGTGTCGCCCAAGCGATACGCGCTCCAAGCATGAGCGTATTCGTGAAAAACCGCCGAGAGAACGATGATGATGTATAAAAAAAATTTCAGAGAGATAGGATCCATACTGACTATTGAAAGATTGCTGATTGAAATATTAAAAGATTAAATTTTTCAATCTTGCAATTTTTCAATCTTTCAATTATTATTTAGGATATATGCGTCAATGCGCGATTTGCGGAAAGGGTTCAATCGTCCGCGGCGCCCGAAAGAAGCTACGCGGTAAGTATAACCCAACGCCGAAAAAAAGAAAATATCCAAACCTTCAATATACGCGCCTGCCTAATGGTCGTCGGGTTTTGGCTTGCGCCAAATGCATTAAAACGCTCGCGAAAAAATAAAGTTCCCTGCCTTCGCGAGCTTCGCGGGCTGTAGTATAACGGTAGTATACGCCCTTGGGGTGGGCGCGACCCGGGTTCGACTCCCGGCAGCCCGACCAGACCAAAAATCCTCCGACCGCGGTCGGAGGATTTTTGGTCTGGTCGCAATTACTGAACACTGCTCGAACCTTTTTTGAACGAAATCCCGAATGATTGCCGCGCTTCGCGCGGCAGAAACCGA
>CAYIKS010000006.1:0-21802 GCA_964364125.1 uncultured Candidatus Saccharibacteria bacterium | reverse complement strand
ATTTTCAAACAAAGGGCACCAAACAAAACAGTCCAATTAATTGGACTGTTTTGTTATTTTCTCAAAAACCTGATTAAGAATTTTTAGGTCGGCGCTGGTGATTTTTTTCAACACTATTTTTTCTGCTTTGATCTTCATTTTTGATTTTTGATTTTTGATTTTTGATTTTTTCCTAATGCCGATTCTCAATCGCCAGAAATTCTTCGTGCCGAGCGACTTGATTATTGATTCCACTCCTTGGTGGCCGGCTGAGCCGCGGCCGAAAGACAGTTTATATTTACCGAGTTCAATGTCCGAATCGTCGTGGACGATTAAAACTTCCGCCGGCTTAATACCGGCCTTTTTTATTATTTTCGCGACAAACTTTCCTGATTCGTTCATAAAGGCATCGGATTTTAGCAATTCTGAATTCTGAATTCTGAATTCTGAATTTGCTGGTTTTTTATCCATTAAATATTGAATAAATAAAAAACCAGCATTATGGTATGTTTTCTCGTACTCCTCGCCCGGATTTCCGAGACCGATAACGATTTTGGGCTTGATTTCCATATAATTTTATTATAAAATAAATTCGCTTATTCGTATATGAAACATTTTCTTTACTCAATTTGGGAAATTGCCGAGGTAGTACTCATTGCGCTCATCACCGTTTTTGTGGTCCGCAACTTTCTGATTCAACCGTTTTTAGTCAACGGCGCCTCAATGGAGCCGAATTTCCACGGCGGCGATTATTTGATTATTGACGAGATAAGCTATCGTTTGCGGCAGCCCGAGCGCGGGGAAGTTATTGTTTTCCATTATCCTAATGACGAGAGTACCTATTTTATAAAAAGAGTCATCGGCCTGCCGGGAGAGCGGATAGTGCTTAAGGATGGCAAAGCTAAAATTTTCAACAATGAGCAGCCGCAAGGGTTTATACTTGATGAAAGTTATTTGCCTTCTTATGTAAATACTTACGGCGATAAAGATGTGGCGTTGAAAAACGGCGAGTACTTTGTTTTAGGAGATAATCGCGGTGCTAGTTTTGATTCACGCAACTGGGGCGCGCTCAAAAAATCGGAAATCATTGGTTTGGTTCGTCTCCGTCTCTGGCCGATTAACAAAGTGATGGCGTTTGAGAAACCGGCTTACTGATTATGCCAAAAATTTCTAAGGTAAAAGAGAAAAAATCTCTAAAAAAGAAAAAGACTTTATTGCTCCAATCCCCGAAAGGTATGCGCGATATTCTTCCCGAGGAGCAGCCGTTTTGGGAGAAGCTGAGAAAAGTCAGCAAAGATGTTGCTGATTTTTATAACTTTTTGAGGATTGACACGCCGGTTTTGGAATCAGCCGAGGTATTTGAAAGAACCGGGGAAGCGACCGACCTTATTGAAAAACAGATGTATTTTGTAAAAACCAAAGGAGGCGACCGTCTTGTTTTAAGACCAGAAGGGACAGCAGCCATCATGAGGGCTTATCTTCAGCACGGCTTGGGGAAAATCAGCCAGCCGCTCAAGCTCCATTATTTTGAACCGATGTTTCGTCATGAACAGCCGCAGGCCGGCCGTTTTCGCCAGCATTATCAGATTGGTTATGAGATTATCGGCGGAGAAAACGACCCGGTTTATGACGCCCAGATAATTCAAGTCGTATATCGCTTTATTGAGTCGCTCAAAATAAAAAACCCGATTGTTCAAATAAACAGCATCGGCTGCCGCATTTGCCGGTCAGCTTATCGGAGAAAACTTCTGGATTTTTACAGAAATAAACAAGACAGGATTTGTCGGAATTGCAAAAGTCGGATTTCAGCGAATCCGCTGCGCCTGCTTGATTGCAAAGAAGAAAAATGCAATTTGCTTAAAATTCAAGCGCCGAATATCTTGGACGGTTTGTGCGCCGTCTGTCGGAATCATTTTAAATCGGTTTTGGAATATCTTGACGAACTTTCTCTGCCTTACACTCTTAATCCTTATTTGGTAAGAGGTCTTGATTATTATAACCGGACGGTTTTTGAAGTGTTTGTTGAAGATTTGGGTTTTGCAATTGCCAGCGGCGGCAGGTATGATTACTTGGCGGAACTCTTGGCTGGCCGGTCGGTTTACGGCGTAGGCGGCAGTTTGGGAGCCGAACGGTTGATTGAAGCGATGAAAATGAAGGGCGTGGCCGGACTGGATAGAACGGGCGCAAAAATTTTCCTTGTCCATATCGGCAGCGAAGCAAAGAAAAGAAGCTTGAGTCTGATTGAGGAGTTTAAAAAAGAAGGAGTCAGCGTCATTGAAGCCCTGGGAAAGGAGTCGTTGAAATCGCAGTTGCTCATGGCTGACAAAAAGAAAGTGGATTTGGCTCTGATTTTAGGACAGAAGGAGGTCTTTGAAGAAACTATCATAATCAGAGACATGAAAAGCGGCGCCCAGGAAACAGTGCCGTTCAGGAAAGCTGTGGAAGAAACGAAAAAGGGGCTGAAATAAAAGTGGATTGTATTTTTTGTAAAATCATCAATAAGGAAATACCGACGGATTTTATTTACGAAGACGAATCGGTCTTGGTTTTTGCCGATATTAAGCCGGCGGCGCCGGTCCATTATATTGTGATTCCCAGAGAACATATTCAGTCAATTATTCATCTTCAAGATAATCATCATGAAATCATTTCCAAATTGATTTTTGCTGCCAAAACCGTTGCCGAAAAATTTAAACTCAAGGGCTATAAGTTGGTTTTTAATGTCGGTCGAGAAGGCGGTCAAATAATTGACCATCTCCATCTTCATCTTTTAGGAGGATGGAAGAAAGAAGAAACCCGTCGCCGGCCATAATTATGGAAATAAAACGTCGTCAAGGAGAATCAATAAGCGCATTTTTGTACCGCTTTTCCAAAAAAGTCCAGCGAAGCGGAATTTTGCGCGAAGCAAAAAAGAGAAAATTTCGCGGCAGAGCGATTAGCAAAACCAAAAGAAAAGCATCGGCTCTGCACCGGGAATTCAAAAAAAGAGAATTTGAGAAAGAGAGAAAAATGGGAACAATATAAATGCTCCATCAAAAAATCAACGACGACCAAAAAGAAGTTATGAAAGCCGGAAAGGATTTTGAAGTCGGCGTTTTGCGGATGCTTCTTTCGGTTTTGCACAATAAAGAAATTGAGAAAAAAGGCAAGGGGCAGGAACCGGTTTTAACGGACGACGAAGTCATTGAAGTTTTGGCGCGCGAAGCCAAAAAAAGAGACGAAGCGGCCGAAATGTACGTAAAAGGCGGCCGTCAGGAGTTGGCGGATAAAGAAAAAAGCGAAGCGGAAATTATTAAAAAATATTTACCGGAGCAATTAAACGAAGAAGAAACGACGAAATTGATAGAGCAGGTGCTCGCGAAAACCGGCGCCAAGGAAATTAAAGACCTCGGCCGGGTAATGGCTGAACTGATGAAAGATATTAAAGGCCGGGCGGACACAAAAATGGCAAGCGAAATCGTAAGAAAAAAATTAGGCGGCGAGAAATGAAAAATGAGCTCTTAGTAACCAGTTTAAACAAGAAATTCAAGAAATTTGAAAAAGACGCAAAGAGAATAATCTTAAGAGCGTTGGAGATTCTTGGAAAAAAGAATGTGTCGGCGGAGATTTATTTAATTGACGGTCGGAAAATGAGATTCCTAAATAGAAAATTTCGCGGTAAAGACAAAACAACCACTGTTTTAAGCTTTGAAGAACCGCGAAATTTTGTTTCGCCGCCGTCAAAGCATAAAAAAATCGGCGAAATCTACATAAATATGTCAAATGTCAAATGTCCTGCCTTGCCGGCAGGCAGGCAAAAGTCAAAAGTTTATTTAATCCACGGCTTATTACATCTTCTCGGTTATAATCACAAGAAGAAAAATGATAGAATAAGAATGATGAAAATTGAAAGATTGCTGATTAAAAAATTGAAAAATTAATCTTTCAATCTTTCAATTAGCAATTATTTTATGTACTTCACCGCTCTTGACGTCGGCTCTTCGCAAATTAAGGCCTTAGTTGTTGAAACTCAAAAAGACGGCCGGCTTTCGGTTTTAAATGTTTTTAAAACGCCGTCCTCGGGAGTCCGAAAAGGCGAAGTTGTCAGCGTTGAAGACGCTGTTCGTTCTCTGTCGCCTCTTTTCTCCGAAATTAAGCACTTCAACAAAAATGCTCTTAGAAATATCTTTGTCAACGTCAACGGCGCCAACATTAAGATGCAAAATTCCCGCGGTATAGTGGCGGTTTCTCACGGCGACAACGAAATTTATCAAGAAGATATTGACCGAGTCGTCAAGGCCTCTCAGGCGGTTAGTCTTTCTCCGAACCGCGTCGTCCTCCACACTTTAACAAAAGAATTCATTGTTGACGGAATCGCCGATATCATAGACCCTCTGGGAATGACCGGCGCGCGGCTGGAAGTCAACAGTTTAATTATTGACGCCTTTTCCCCTTCGGTAAAAAGTTTGATGAAGAGCGTTGAAAAGGCGGGCGGCAGCGTAGGCGGGTTAATCTACAATCCCTTGGCGACCGGCGCCTCGGTTCTAAGCAAATCGCAAAAGGAGTTGGGGGCGGTTTTGGTTGATATCGGTCTCGGAACAACCGGAGTGGCAGTTTTTGAAGAAGACAAACTTTTAAATTCCGCGGTGTTTCCGGTTGGCGCCGGCAACGTCACCAATGATTTGGCAATCGCTTTGAAATGTTCCGTCAAAACAGCGGAGGCGGTTAAAATAAATTTCGGCTGCGCTTTTGCCAGAGAAATTTCCGCCAAAGAGAAAATTGACTTGAGCGAGTTTGAAGAAAATCTTCATTCCGCGTTCTCCCGAAAATATCTGGCGGAAATTATCGAGGCGCGGCTTGCGGAAATTTTCGAGCTTGTGAATAATGAACTTAAATCCATCGGCAAAGCCGGCCGGTTGCCGGCCGGAGCGGTGCTTGCCGGCGGCGGCGCGAAGATGCCGGGCGTGGTTGAACTGGCGAAAAAAGAACTGAAACTTCCATCCCGACTCGGTATTTCGGAAATTGAGAATTTGGAGGTCAAAAACGTTAATTTCGCCGAACGAATTGAAGATTCGGAATTTGCGGTTGCTCTCGGTCTATTATGGTGGGCCGGCGAGAAATCGTCGGCTCCAAGCGCGTGGCCAAAGGGAGATAAATTTTCCTTGAAGAAGTTTTTAAAATATTTCACGCCATGATTAAAAAATCGAAGAACAGAGATTTCAACATAGCGAAAATCAAAGTTGTCGGCGTTGGCGGAGCCGGCGGCAACGCGGTCTCCCGAATGTGCGGCGATTTTCCGCGGGGCGTCGATTTTATCGCCGTTAACACGGACGTTCAAGATTTAAATTTCTGCAGGACAAGAAAAAAAATTTATATAGGCAAAAACACGACCAAAGGATTGGGGGCGGGGATGAATCCGGATTTGGGCCGTCAGGCGGCCGAAGAAAACCGCGCTGAGCTCGCCGAGGCCTTAAAAGGCGCGGACATGGTTTTTATTACTGCGGGTTTTGGCGGAGGAACCGGCACCGGCGCGGCGCCGATAATCGCCGAGTTGACCAGAGATTTAGGTATTCTTACGGTGGCGGTAATTACCAAACCATTCGGCTTTGAAGGCGCTCAACGGGTCCGCATTGCTCAGGAGGGTTTGCTGAAACTTCAGGACAATGTTGACACCTTAATAACAATTCCCAACGACAAAATTTTTTCCATCATTGACAAAAATACTCCGCTTAACAAAGCGTTTGGGAAAATCGACGAGGTTTTGAAAAACGCGGTAATGGGAATCGCTGAACTGATTACCGCTCCGGGCATCATTAATGTTGACTTCGCTGATGTCAAAACAGTAATGCAGGATTCCGGCTCGGCGATTATCGGCATTGGCGTTGCCGAAGGGGAAGAGCGGGCAGCTAATGCCGCCAAGATGGCGATAAATTCGCCGCTTTTGGAAATTTCGGTTGACGGCGCCACCGGCGTGCTTTTTTCCGTTTCCGGGCATCGCGATTTGAAAATGACCGAGGTCAACGAAGTCGCCCAGCTTATCGCGGAAAACGTCGACCGGTCTGCCAAGATTATCTTCGGGACTTATAATGACAGAAACCTTAATAAAGGCGCAATAAAGGTTACACTAGTAGCCACTGGCTTTGAAAACAGTTTAAATAGAGAAATAGGGCTTTTGCCTGATTTATTCATTTCTTATCCGCCGAAATCAGAATCAAAAGCCGTTGATGGTTCGACTTCGCTCACCATCAACCCTGAGTATCGTCGAAGGGTTGAATTTTCAGAAACTAAAGAAGAAAAAAAAAGGCTTCCGTCAAATATAAAAGCGAAGAGAGCTCCGACGCTCGCCGAAGGCGAGGTCGGGGTCCCGACCGCGAAGCGCGTCGGGAGAAAAGACGATGAAGATATTTGGGACGTGCCGACGTTCTTAAGGAGAAAACGGCGATAAATTATGTTTAGAAGCATTCGCAAAAGAAACGGCCAAATAGCGCCGTTTAAAATTGAAAAAATAACCAATGCCATTTACAAGGCCTCGGTTGCGGTCGGCGAACCAAGTTGGCAATTGGCGAATAATTTTAGCAAGGAAGTCATCAAACGCCTTGAAAAAAAGATAAAAAAAGGCGCTGTCCCCACTGTTGAAGAAGTTCAGGATGTTGTTGAGCAGGTTTTGATTGAAAAGGTTCATCCCAAAATCGCCAAGGCGTACATTTTGTACCGTCAGCACCGGGCGGAAATTCGTCAGGAAAAAAAACAGATTCTCAATAAAACCGAAATAGACGAGGTTGACAAAAAATTTGACATTAACGCCCTGCGGGTTTTGGCTTCGCGTTATCTTAAAAAAGACGAAGACGGAAAAATCATTGAGTCGCCCAAAGAACTTTTTGAACGCGTCTCGGTGCATACGACCTTACCTTCTCTTTTTTATGACCAAAAAGTTTATCAGAAAAGAGGCGGAGCGCCTGAACATCGCTATGAGGAATTTGAGCCGGAAAAATCTGAAGGAAAATTCGCCATCGGCAAATACAAACTCAATCAGTTTCATCTCGAGGCGTTAAAACGTCTTTACGACCGTTTTGCCAAAAACCGGCAGCTCAAAGTTTCCTGGTCGGCTTTGCTCAATCTTTTCAAAAATGGTTATTTTGATAAATACGAACCGGAGATAGACACCTATTATAATTTAATGGTTGAACGCAGATTTCTGCCCAACACGCCGGCTCTGGCGAATTTCGGCAGTTATCTCGGAATGGGGTCCGCTTGCTTTACCTTGGGCATTGAAGATTCCATTGATTCCATAATGGACATGCTCAAAGCCGCGGCGATTATTTTCAAGTCCGGCGGCGGCGTTGGTTATAATTTTTCGCATTTAAGACCGGAAGGCGATTTTGTGAAGACCACCGGCGGCGCGGCTTCGGGCCCTATCAGTTTTATGTCAATGTTTGACAATATGACCGAAGTGATAAAGCAGGGCGGCATCAGAAGAGGCGCGAATATGGGAATTTTAAACAGCGACCACTCGGACATTGAGAATTTCGTCAAATCCAAGGAAGGCAACAAGGCGCTCCGCAATTTCAACATCTCCATAATGATAATGCCGGAATTTTGGGAGGCCTATAAAGAAAACAAACCTTATAAATTGATTAACCCGCGAAACGGGAAAGTGGTAAGCGAGATTGACGCCCGAAAACTTTTTGACACTATCGCTTATCAGGTTTGGGAATCAGCTGAGCCGGGAATTTTGTTCTTTGACCGGATTAACGAATATAATCCGTTCCTCAAAGGACTGGGGCCGATTGAATCAACTAACCCGTGTTCCGAAGTTTTACTTTATCCTTTTGAGAGCTGCAATCTCGGTTCACTCAATGTCTGGAACTATCTTAAAAAGAACGGCGACAAGAAACCGCATTTTGACTGGCAGAAACTGGAACAAGACATAGAAATCGCCACCCGCTTTTTGGATAACGTGGTTGACGTCAACAAGTATCCGCTTCCGGAAATTGAAGAGATGACTTTAAACACCCGGAAAATCGGCTTGGGCGTGATGGGCGTCGGCAATTTACTTTGCGAGCTTGAGATTCCTTACGCTTCGCGTCAGAGTTTGGAATTTATGGAGCGGTTGATGGAAACGGTTAATTATTTTTCCAAAGTCGTTTCCATGCAGCTTTCCAAAGAACGGGGCAGAATGCCGTATTTTGACAAGTCGTTTTATAAAGAAGGTAAAATGCCGTTCGCCGGATTCCGGGACAAAAAATCCTGGCATTTTGACTGGGCCGGAATTGCGAAAAAAATAAAAAAATACGGCATCCGCAACGGATTCACCACGGTAATCGCGCCGACCGGTTCCATTTCAATGATTGCCGGCGCTTCCAGCGGCATTGAACCGATTTACAGTTTGGTTTTTGAGAAAAACGTGGCCATCGGCAGTTTTTATTACGTTGACCCGGTTTTTGAAGAAGCGATGAGAAAAGCCGGTTTGATGGACGAAGATTTAATCAAAGACGCGGCCCGGCTTAACGGCAGCATTCGGCACATTTCTTATATTCCGGAAAAATACAAAAAGACGTTTGTCACGGCAATGGACATTTCTCCGGCTGACCATGTCAGAGTGCTGGCGGCTTTCCAGAAATGGGTGGACTCCGCTATTTCCAAGACAAATAATTTCCCGGCGGAAGCCACGGTTGAAGACATCAAAAAAGTTTATCTTCTGGCGTACGAATTGGGTTGTAAAGGAGTTACGGTTTATCGCGACAAGTCCCTGCACACCCAAGTGTTGGTAAGCGGCAGCACCAAAAAGAAACCGAAAGACATTCAGCGGCTTTCCATCGTCAAAAAAGACGAGAAGGCCTCGGGAATGGTTGTTTATAGTGCTTTAGGTTTTTCGCCGGCGCCGAATAATTTTGAGAACAACGAAATTATCAATCCCAAGGAAATGAAATACTGTCCGGTTTGCAAAACAACTTTGGCAAAACAAGAGGGTTGCAACAAATGCCCTTCCTGCGGCTGGGGAATGTGCGCGTAACTAAACTATGAAAACTAAACCAATATTTTTATTGATTATAATTTTGCTCTCGGCAATCATTGCCGGAATTTTTGTCAGCCCTCAATGGCTGGGAGCGAAGTATCGGCCGTGGCGTTTGGGGCTTGACCTGGTGGGCGGCACGCATCTGGTTTATGAAATTGATATGTCGCAGGTCGCCTCGCAAGACCGCGATTCCATTAGCGGCGGCTTGCGCGATGTCATTGAAAGAAGGGTCAATCTTTTCGGAGTCAGCGAGCCGCAGGTGGTTTCAGCCAAAGAAGGGGATTCTTACCGATTGGTCGTTGAACTTGCGGGCATTAAAGACGTCGGCGCGGCAATAAATGAAATCGGTATGACGCCGCTTTTAGATTTCAGGGAGGCAGTACCACCAACTAACGACCAACAACTAACAACCGACAACTTTATCCCCACCAATTTAACCGGCCGCTATATTAAAGGCGCGCAACTTGATTTTGACCAGACCACCGGCGCGGCTCAAGTGGATATTCAATTTAACGACGAGGGCGCGAAAATTTTTGAAGAACTCACCGGTAGAAACGTCGGCAAACCCTTGGCAATTTTTCTGGATAACGCTTTAATTGAGATGCCTACGGTGCGGGAGAAAATTTCCGGCGGCCAGGCGCAAATTACCGGAAAATTCACCGTAGACGAAGCCAAGAAAATGGTTGAGCGGTTCAACGCCGGCGCTCTGCCCGCGCCGATAAAACTTGTCAGTCAGCAAACCATCGGGCCGAGTTTAGGGCAAGAATCGTTAAAAAAAGCGATTTACGCCGGAACAATCGGCACAACCATCGTGATGCTTTTTATGATCATTTATTACCGCAAATTCGGGATTTTCGCTTCGTTGGCTTTAATAATTTATATCGCTTTGACCGCCGCGGTTTTCAAACTCGGCATCACGATGACTTTGGCGGGCATTGCCGGTTTTATTCTTTCCATCGGCATGGCGGTTGACGCCAATATCTTGATTTTTGAAAGGACAAAGGAGGAAATTAAAAAAGGCCTTTCGCGGCTTTCGGCCATTGAAGAAGGATTCAAGCGCGCCTGGCCTTCCATCCGCGACTCCAATGTTTCCACCATTATCACCTCGGTCATTCTTTATAAGTTTACTTCCAGTTTTGTTCAGGGATTCGCTTTGGCATTATTGATAGGCGTTTTGATTTCAATGTTCAGCGCGATTACGATTACAAGGACAATGTTAAGAGTATTCGTAAAAAAAGATTGAAAGATTGCTAATTGAAAGATTGCTAATTTTTAATCTTTCAATTTTTCAATCTAGTAATTAGCAATTTATATTAATGAACATTATCGGCAAACGTAAAATTTTTCTTTCCATTTCCGGCGTTTTAATTATTGCCAGTATCGCGGCGGTTTTGATTTTCGGTCTTAAGCCCGGCATTGATTTTGTGGGAGGGACGATGTGGCAAGTCAGATGTCAGATGTCAGATGTTAGATGTCAGATGTCGGCTGAGAGTTTGAAGGATTTTTTTGAAAAGGATTTAGGGATAAAAAATATTACGGTTTTTCCGGCGGCTGATTCAAGTTTTCTGATTCGGCTTCCTCATATTTCCGAACCAGAGCATCAAAGCCATTTAGGCCAGCTTAAAGCGAAATTCGGCGAAATAGAAGAGATTCGTTTTGAAACAATCGGCCCGACCATCGGCAAAGAACTGCGCAACAAGGCCTTTTGGGCAATCGGCTTGGTGCTTCTGGGAATTTCCTTGTACATCGCTTTCGCTTTCAGAAAAGTTTCTTATCCGGTCAAATCGTGGAAATACGGAATGATTACTTTAATCACTCTCTTTCACGACGTCGTTATTCCCACTGGACTGCTCGCAGGGCTCGGCGCTTGGCGGGGAATAGAAATGGACACCAATTTTATAGTAGCTCTTCTGGTGATAATGGGTTTCTCGGTTCACGACACCATCGTTGTTTTCGACCGGATTAGAGAAAATCTCTTTTTGAGCCGGGACCGGGAGAATCTGTCGGCTATTGCCAATAACAGCGTTAACCAGACCATAGCGCGTTCAATCAATACTTCTTTGACCCTTGTTTTGGTGCTTTTGGCAATGTTTTTCTTAGGCCCGGTTTCTCTAAAGTATTTTGTCTTAATAATTCTCGTTGGCACGGTTGTCGGCACGTATTCCTCTATATTCGTGGCAGCCCCTCTTTTGAGCTTTCAAAAGAGTCGTGTTTGACAATAAGTCGGGATTTTGTTTATAATATAGCCATATGGTTAGTAAGGCCATTAATAATTTAGTCGTTGATTTGAAACCGCGGGAGCGAGAAGTTCTGGTCGGTCGTTTCGGTTTGGATGACGGCGAAAGAAAAACCCTGGCCGCCCTGGGAGAAAAATACGGCATCACCCGCGAACGGGTTAGACAGATTGAAAATGACGGTTTAAATTTATTAAACAAAAAACTGCAGGACGAATTGATAAGCAGAGTTTTGAATCAGGCGATTTCTCATCTTGAGAATGTCGGCGGCCTCAGGCAGGAGGATTATTTTCTCAACGACTTGAGATATCTTTTAGGAGATAAAAATCTCAATTACTGGCATTTGCAATTTCTGTTTGAGGTCAACGGCAAGCCACACTATTACAATGAAGACGACGACTTTCACGGATTTTGGTATTTGGACGATAAAAATCTAAAGCAAGCGGTCGGGCTTATTGACAGATTGATAAGATTCCTTGAGCAGAAAAAAGAGGAATTGCTGAACCAAAGAAAATTTGAAATCGTTCTCACTCGGTTTATTGAACCGCATCCGGTCCCGGATTTCATCGCCTTGAATTACGTTTTGATTTCCAAAAATTTCGGCACTAATCCCTTCGGCGATTTCGGTCTGCGGAACTGGGGAGAGATTAATCCGAAGACCATAAGACATAAGGCGTATCTGATAATGAAAAGATATGGTCAGCCCATGCATTTCGCGGAAATCGCTCAAGCAATCAACAAAGTCGGATTTGACAAACGCAAAGCCCTGCCCCAGACGGTTCACAACGAACTGATTAAATATCCGGAATTTATTCTGGTGGGCAGAGGACTTTACGGTTTGAAGGATTTCGGTTTTGTTTCCGGCGCCAGCCGCGACATAATAAAAAACATTCTTAAATTAAAAGGGCCTTTGCCTTTTGATAAAATCGTTGATTTGGTTTCCCTACAGCGGCACATTAAAAAAGGCACCATTGCGCTTCATCTTTCCAACAAAAAGCACTTCAAAAAACTGCCGAACGGTAAATACAGTGTTATTCGCTAAATTAAATTATATTCGCATGGGCGCTTTCGCATTGCCGAAGTCGCAAGGCGGAGGCGCGCTTTTCGTGCGCTATGTTTGAAATTTATCAGGGCATCATCGGGAGTATTTTAGAGTTATTCCTGAAAGTCTGGTGGCTCGTTCTGCCAATTGTTCTTTTCGCAATATTTTGGCACTACCGGCTTATTTACATCAGAACGCGGTATGTTAATGCCTTTTCTTGGAGGACATTTGAACTCAAAGTTCCCAGAGAGATTCTTAAGACGCCGAAAGCAATGGAACAGGTTTTTTCCGCTATTTACTCAATTTACTCGCGTAAAAATAACTTAGAAAAATACTGGGACGGCGAAGTTCAGCGTTGGATTTCTTTTGAAATGGTTGGCTTTGGCGGCGGCGTTTATTTTTACCTTCAAGTTCCTTATTCCAGTTCCGACTCTATTAGTTTCTTTGATTTTAGAAATTTAGTTGAATCGGCAATTTACTCCCAATACCCGGACGCGGAACTTCACGAAGTTGAGGACTATACGGATTTAATGCCGTCAATTCTACCTAACGAGATTTACAACATTTGGGGCGCTGACCTTGTTTTGGCGGAGGATAACTATCTACCTATAAAAACCTACTCGCAGTTTGAAGAAATTCAAGAGGAAAAACGGCTTGACCCGATTGCCGCCATTACCGAAGTAATGTCCAATTTAAAAGAAGGGGAAATAATTTGGCTGCAGTTTCTAATCAGTCCTCTGGGCGGAGACGCCTTGGATGAGTATAAGAAAGCCGGCGAGGCGAAAATTTCCGAAATTGTCGGCAGAAAACTTACCACCCCAAAAGGCGGACCGCTTACTACTCTTTGGGATTGGGCGAAAAATTTTTTAATAGCGCCGGTGGAACTTCCCACTTGGCCCGGCTCCACCAAAGGAGAAACAACGCCGACGATTAAATTTCTGTCTCCGGATGAGCAGGATACGGTGAAAGCAATCGCCAATAAAATCTCCAAACTGGCTTTTGAAACGGTGATTCGTTTTATCTATATCGACCGGCGCGACAGCTTTACGCCATTAAACATCGCGGCAGTCAAAGGCGCTTTTTTCCAGTTCAACACCCACAATCTTAATGCCTTTAAATTCGGCAAGGCGATTACTCACTTTGATTCGGTTCTGGCGAGAATCATTCCTCGGTATAAAGAGATAAGAGCGCTTTATAAAAAAAGAAAAATTTTCAACGCTTACAGAGAGAAACGATTTGGAAAGTATAACCATATTAGAGAGGAAAAATTTCCAATTTTAAATACCGAAGAATTGGCAACCATCTATCACGTGCCGGCGATTATGGTGGAAGCGCCGAAATTAAGGCGCCTGGAGGCGAAAAAAGGCGAACCGCCGGCAGGATTGCCTATAGAGTAATTAAAAGATTGCTAATTGAAAGATTAAAAGATTAATCCTTTAATTTAATTTATGGACGACATAACTCTTTTCGGAAAAACTAATTTTCGGAATCAAGAAGTGAAATTCGGCATCAAAACCGATGACCGCAGACGGCATATGTACGTCATCGGAAAGACCGGAGTGGGCAAGACGACCATGTTGGAAAATATGGCGATTGAAGACATCCGAGCGGGCCGGGGCGTCGGCGTTGTCGACCCTCACGGAGAATTTGCGGAAAGAATGCTGGATTTTGTGCCGGAGAATCGCATTGACGACGTAATCTATTTTAATCCGGCTGACATTAATTACCCGATCGCCTTTAATCCGCTGCAGCATGTAGATTTAGAATATCGTCATTTAATCGCCTCCGGCATTATGGGCGTTTTCAAAAAAATCTGGCCCGATGTTTGGTCAGCGCGGATGGAGTATATTCTTAACAATTCGCTTCTGGCTCTCTTGGAATATCCCGGCTCAACTCTTTTGGGAATAATGAGAATGCTGGCGGAAAAGGATTATCGGAAAAAAGTGGTTGACAATCTGCAGGACCCGGTTATTAAAGCTTTCTGGGTCAATGAATTTGCCCGTTATACTCAGCGTCTGGAAACAGAGGCGGTTGCCGCCATTCAAAACAAAGTCGGTCAGTTCATCGCCAATCCCTTAATCCGCAATATTATGGGCCAGCCCCATTCGTCAATTGATATGAGAAAAGTGATGGATGAAGGAAAGATTTTAATCGTTAATCTTTCTAAAGGAAAAGTCGGCGAAGACAATTCCGCGCTTTTGGGCGCGATGATGATAACCAAGCTTCAGTTGGCGGCGATGTCCCGCGTTGACATGCCAATGGAGAAGCGCCGCGATTTTTATCTTTACGTTGACGAGTTCCAGAATTTTTCCACGGAATCATTTGCCAACATTCTGTCGGAGGCGCGCAAATACAGGTTAAATTTAATCTTAGCCCATCAATATATCAGCCAGTTGGTTCACGATAGAAACACAAAAGTGCGAGACGCGGTCTTCGGCAATGTCGGCACGATTACTTGTTTCAGAATCGGAGCGGATGATGCCGAGTATTTGGAAAGGGAATTCACGCCGGAATTTATCGCTCAGGATTTGGTGAATTTAGCCAAGTACGATATATATGTAAAGTTAATGATTGACGGTATGGCAAGCAAGCCGTTTTCGGCCAAGACGTTAGAGCCGTACGAATTGCCGAGAAAATCATTTAAAGACGTCATTATTGAAAATTCCCAGAAGAAATACGGCACGCCGCGGCAGATAGTGGAAGAAAAAATCGCCGGCGAATGGAAAGCCAGCGCGGAAATCATTGAAGAGAAGGCGATGCACCGGGGCGAGCAGCCGCTCGGTAGAATTTTGACTCCGCGGGAGCCCCGAAGAGAAGGATTTCATCCACGAAGAGAACCAATCAGACGCGAGCAGCCGCCTTATGAAAGAAAAGAAATTGTCGTTGATGAACTGAAAAAAGCGATAGAGGAATCGTTAAAAGAAGTGGGCAAAGAAAAGCCGGAAGAAAATGTTAACAATCAATGAGTTAAAAAACGGAATATTGGTGGAAATTGAAGGCGAGCCGTATATGGCGCTTTCGGTAAAGCACCAGCATATCGGCCGGGGCGGTTCGTCGGTTGCGGTAAAAATTAGAAATCTCCGCACGGGTCAGGTTTTTGAAAAGAATTTCAAACCAGCGGACGAATTTAAGGAAGCGGAAATTGAAAAGATTAAAGCGAAATTTTTATATTCGCATCGCGGCGAGTTTTGGTTTTCCGAACCGACAAATCCCAAAAACCGCTTTATGCTCAAAAGCGAAATTATCGGCGAGGCGGAAAATTTCTTAAAACCGAATCTGGAAATTATCGCTTTGAAATTCGGCGAAGAAATTATCAACATTGAATTGCCGATAAAAGTGGATTACAAAGTCATTGAGGCGCCGCCATCTCTTAGAGGCAATACTGCCCAAGGAGGAACAAAGACGGTAACAATAGAGAGCGGCGCCAAAATATCAGCGCCGCTTTTCATAAACGAAGGAGATGTGATAAGGGTTAATACGCAGACTGGAGAATATGTTGAAAGAGTTGGAAAAAAATAAAAAGATTTTCGTCGCAATGTCAGGCGGGGTGGATAGCTCGGTCGCGGCTTTGTTGCTTAAGAATCAGGGCTACGAGATAGTCGGGGTTTTTATGCGCTGTTATAATCTTGACGGCTGTTCGGAAAGAGACGCGGTTGACGCCCGCCGGGTAGCGGAAAAACTCAAAATTCCTTTCTACGTCTGGGATTTTGAAGAGGAATACAAAAAGAAAGTGGTTGATTATATGGTTGAGGGTTATCGCCAGGGGCTCACGCCGAATCCGGATGTGATGTGCAACAAAGAAATTAAATTCGGCTTGTTTTTGAAAAAAGCGCTGGAAATGGGAGCTGATTTTATTGCCACGGGACACTATGTGCGATTGCTAATTGCTAATTGCAAATTGAAAAATTCAAAAATAACCAATCATCAATCTTTCAATTTTTCAATCTTTCAATCAAAAGATTTAAATAAAGACCAAAGCTATTTTCTTTGGACTTTGACGCAAAAACAATTGAAGCATTGTCTTTTTCCAATCGGCGATTATTTGAAATCCGAAGTGAGGGAAATAGCGCGAAAAGCCGGCTTGCCGACAGCCGAAAAAAAGGACTCGCAGGGAATTTGTTTTTTGGGCAAAGTGGCGCTGGACGAATTTTTGTCCCAATATATCCCGGAGAAGAGAGGATTAGTTCTGACTGCGGTTGGAGAAAAAATCGGCGAGCATAAAGGCGCGCATTTTTATACGATTGGCCAGAGACATATTAGTATCGCCAATCGCCAATCGCAAATCGCAAATCGCGGAGAGAATTTTAAACCGTGTTATGTGGCGGAAAAAGATATAAAAACAAATACTTTAGTCGTTGTTGAAGGCGACGACAATCCGGCGTTGTATAAAAAAGAAATTAAATTAACCGATGTAAACCTGGTCAATGGTCAATGGTCATTGGTCGATGGTCAGCGCGTATTGGCTCGCGTTCGTTATCGCCAGCCGCTGGCAAAAGCCACTCTTAAACTCATCAACTCTTCAACTGTTCAACTCAAATTTGACCGTCGGGTAAAATTCGTCGCCCCTGGCCAGTCAGCGGTGTTTTACGATAAAAATGGTGAAATGCTTGGCGGCGGTGTTATAAAATAAAAAGACCCTTGAAGTGTTATTTATTTCAAGGGTCTCAGTTGTTTACGGTTTAAGCCACAGCAGCCATGCTGCTGTGAAAATAGCGCAAACAACGATGAAAACTGGCACAAAATACGCCTCCATTATAGTATTCTCTCTTATTTCTCTTCTGATCCAGTCATCATCTGCGTTTCTTAAATTCTTTTTATCTTTCATAATACATCCTCCTTTCTTAATTGAAAATTTATCTAAGATAGATACCCGTCAGAAAGAGATAGAACCACACAATACCAACCAGCGCGTGAATAATCCAGATAATACGCGTATAGGGAACCCATCGGTACGGCTTTAGTCGTGATGTGGATTTAATCTGCGAAAAATGTCCATCAGGGATACCAAGCGCCGCCTCAATTCCGATTCCTCGTTCCAAACATGTAAGATAGAGTGTTTGCGCTCGCCGTTCAATTAGCGCTATCACCAAAGTGGCAATCATGCTAAATGCCGGAATTACCCATAGTGCCGCAAAACCCAGCTCGCTTAATTTCTTAGCCTCGACTTGAGCGAAAACATACTGGTATCCGCCAAACAAACCGAATTGCATTGTTGCGGCAAAAGAAAGAACAGCAAACCGCAATCCGCTAAAAAACCTCCATCCCGCTTCTACTGCCTGATATTCTACCTGTAATGATTGAATCAATTGGGTTTGAGAACGTTTCTGGCCACTCACAAACACCACCCCCATTCAAGTTAATTATCAATTTTCTGTCTTAATTTTACTCTATTTTTATGGGATTTGTCAAGCGAGCATGCTTTATTTTGTTTTGGTTATGATAAAATAATTTATAATGCTTCTCATTTTCACCGGCAACGGAAAAGGCAAAACAACCGCCGCCTTGGGTCAGGCGGTTCGGGCTTTGGGACAAGGCAAGCGGGTTTTGGCGATTCAATTCATTAAAAGCGGATTTATTTCCGGCGAACACAAATTTTTAAAGAAATTCAAAATTCAAAATTCGAAATTTAAAATTGTTCCAGCTGGAATGGGTTTTGTGAAAATTCTCGGCGACAAATTGCCGTTTTCCGAGCATAAAAAAGCCGCGCAAAAAGCGTTGGCGTTGGCGAAAAAAGCGATTAATCCGCCGGCCGGCGGACAAAAATGGGATTTGATTATTCTTGACGAAATCAATGTGGCGGTAAACTTAAAATTAATTAAGGCAGGCGAAGTATTAAAAATTTTTAAAAAATCTCCAGCTGATTTGATTCTTACCGGCCGGGGCGCACCGAAAAGTTTTATCAAGCTCGCTGATTTGGTCACGGAAATGAAAGAAATCAAGCACCCATTTAAGAAAGGCGGGCTTGCCAAAAAAGGAATAGAGTACTAAAATATAAAAAGAACCTAAAAAGAAAGGAGGTGAGTAATAATGAGCAGATACCGCCGGATAGATGGAAAAGTTTCTAACCATGCTGTGCAAAGATATTTGAAGCAATATCACTTTGAGGGAAACGAATATGAGGCGAAGAAGGTTTTAGCGGCATACGGAGCGCTTACAGAAAATCAAACCGATAGAATTGAGATGTCGCTGGAAAATCTTGAAAAAACTGGTCTAAAAGGCGAATTAAAAAGAAAAACGGAAAGAACGATACGTAGAAACCGTTTTTGCGACTTAAAAACCTTGTTCGTTGAAAAGTCCTTCGGGAGAATAGAGAATGTGAAACACATACCCCTTAAAAAAAGTCCTTTTCTGGCGAAACCTGAAGACAAAGGATTATATCTTCATTTGCGCAGCAGATTCGCCGGCGCCTACTGATACCCTATGCCCCTATACAATGTTGTTTTTTATGCGATTATCTTTTTCCTAACTGGAGTATTGGTAGACGGCGGTTTGAACACGAGTATCTTAATTATTATAGGCGCGGCTTTTTTGACGGCCGCGCTGTTTTTATTTTTCGGCTGTTTTTATAAGAATAAGAAATTTTTCTTGCTCGCTGCCCTGTCTTTATTTATAATCGTCGGCACTTTTTATTATTCGTGGTATGAACAATATCAGTTTAAAAATCTCAACATTCCTTTCAATCAAGAAACGGAATTTATCGGTCTGGTTTCCGCTGAGCCGGAAAAAGGCGCGAGCCAG
Source organism: uncultured Candidatus Saccharibacteria bacterium (assembly GCA_964364125.1). Lineage (GTDB taxonomy): Bacteria > Patescibacteriota > Minisyncoccia > UBA6257 > UBA9933 > CAYIKS01. The sequence goes on along the minus strand of CAYIKS010000006.1, from coordinate 2,814 downwards.
AAACTGGTGGTTGATTTGGAGAAGCAGTACCGCGGCAGGATTTTAATAAAAACATCTCCTTATCCGAGCTTTAATTACGGCGATTTGATAAAATTTGAAGGCGTGATAAAACAGCCGGAGTCGGAATCTTACGCTAATTATTTAGCCAAAGACGGAATTTTCGGAACAACGGATTTTCCGAAAGCCGAAATAGTTTTCACCGGTCAGGGCAATGTCGTCAAAACAGCGCTTTTTAAACTGAAAAGCGGAATTGTTGATAATTTCCAAAAAGTTCTGCCACCGGAAAAATCGGCGTTTTTAGCCGGCATCACTTTGGGCGAGCGAGCGGAATTCTCCAAAGAATTCAAAGAAGCAATGAGCAATTCCGGCACCACGCATTTGGTAGCGCTTTCCGGATACAACATTTCTATCTTGGTGATTGCTATTGCTTCTTCTTTGGGGTATTTATTTTCGCGGCGCTTAACTTTTTGGTTGACGCTTGCGATAATTTTGGGATTTGTCCTAATGACTGGCGCCGAGGCATCGGTGGTTCGGGCGGCGATAATGGGCGGAATTCTACTTTTGGCAAAACAGGTTGGCCGGCTTTACAGTTTCAAAAACGCCATTGCCATCGCGGCTTTTTTGATGGTTTTGCAAAATCCGAAAGTTTTAAGTTTTGACATTGGTTTTCAACTATCATTTATGGCTTTACTCGGCATCCTATATCTTATGCCGGCGATTAAAAAATTTTTTAGAATCAACGAAGAACCAGGATTACTTTCTTGGCGGGAAAATCTTTTAACGACTTTTTCAGCGCAAACGGCGGTGGCGCCGCTTTTGATTATTTATTTCGGCAAATTTTCTCTTTTATCGCTTTTGGCGAATTTATTAATTCTCACAATTATTCCCGCGACAATGACATTAGGCTTTATCCTTGGCGCTCTTGGGTTTGTTTCGTATTATTTATCTTTGATTTTCGGCTGGTTTGTAAACTTTTTTCTTCTTTACGAGACGTTTATCATCAAGTTCTTTGGCGGTTTGGATATTTTGAAAATAAATTCTTTAAGCATTCCGTTGTCGGTTTTTTATTACGTTATTTTAGTCGCATTTATGTTGTATGTCCGTTATCTTTTAGGATATCATAGAAATTGATTTTAAATAGATTCAGATAAAATAAACATGAGATGTCAGTTGAACGATGTATGTCAATCAAATGACACCTTGTGATGCCGCCGTTACCCGCCGCGTTTCCTGATTCCAAAGTGTCAATCAAATGACACAGGTCATTTGATTGACGCTTTGCCTTGGTCGCCGTTATAATAAGAGCAATAATAAGAGTAAGTGAAACAAGCGATAAGATTAAAAGTAAATTTAAAATGGTTAATGTTAATAAAAAATATTTAGATGAGGAGTTTAAGAAATCTATTTGGCGCGATTTTGTTAACGAACTTAAAAAAGCGAAAACCGAAAAAGAGTTAGGAAAAATAATAACTAAAATCCTTACTCCTTCCGAGAAAACGATGATTGAAAAACGATTGGGGATTTTAGTTTTGCTTAAAAAAGGATTAAATCAGGGAGAGGTTGGAAGAAGGCTTGACGCCGTGCCGGGCACTGTCAGATTTGTCAAGAGAGGTTTAGATAGGACTCCACGCAATCGGCGGCCCTATACGCCAGACAGAACAAGTTGGTCAAGCGAAAAGAAACGTTCCAGATCTAAATTCCCGACTTACAGAGGAAAGGGTAGGTGGCGGTTTTTGGATAACTACTGAGCTTGGTAGATAAAATGTGTCAATTGATTGACATGGGAATTTATTTTTTATTTTAATTTATTTAATTTTTTAAAATGAAAATTGATAATTGGATTATTTTGATAATTTTATTTCTCGCTGTTTTTGACGTTTTTATCTGGGGACAGATTGTTTTTAGCGCGCCGAATAAAAATACCGAAGTTTATTTTTTGGACGTCGGTCAGGGCGATAGCGAATTGGCGGTTTTGCCCGGCAACGTGAAAATTTTGATTGACGCTGGACCGAACAGAAAAGTTTTGGACGAACTCACTTCGGCTTTATCTCCATTCGATAGATATATTGATTTAGTCGTGCTTTCTCATCCGCAACTTGACCATTTCGCCGGCTTGATTGATGTTTTGAAGAGATACCAAGTCGGCGCCTTTGTTTTTAACGGCCGGCGAGGAGAAACAGCGGCCTTCGGCGATTTGGAGAAGATAATAAATGAAAATAAAATTCCGATAATTATTTTAGGAGAAAAAGACAAAATAAAATATCAGGATAGCCGCTTTGACGTTCTTTCGCCGTCAAAAAATCTGCTTTCCAGCGCCGAGCTCAACGATACGACTTTGGTGCTCAGATTATTGAGCCAAAACGCCAAAATTTTATTCACCGGAGATATTGATTCAAAAATTGAAAACTATTTAGCCGAAAAATATGAACTGGATGTCGATGTTTTAAAAATTGCTCATCACGGTTCAAAATTTTCTTCAAGCGAAGAATTTTTGCGGGCGGCAACGCCGAAACTGACAATTATTGAGGTCGGCAAGAATTCCTATGGCCACCCGACCGAGCAGGTCTTAAACAGGTTGGCTCTTATCGGTGCTCAAATTTTCCGCACAGACAAAGATGGAACTATTAAATTAGTGCTGGATAATGGCCGGATTAACATTTTTGAGGAGAAATGATACAATCTAAAAATGCGGATTCTAAGCAGTGAAATTATTGATAAAGAAGGAGAATCAGTTGAATTGATGGGCTGGGTGGTAACGAGGCGCGACCACGGCAAGATTATTTTTATTGATTTGCGGGACAGAAGCGGAATTGC
>CAYIKS010000005.1:12729-23961 GCA_964364125.1 uncultured Candidatus Saccharibacteria bacterium | reverse complement strand
GAAGCCCGATCCCAACGTAGACGGCTTAACTCTGTAATAGGGATAAAAAAACAGAGGTGAAACGGCTAAATCCTTACTGGGTGCAAGGTTGCGCCCGCCAAAATTTTGGAAAACCAAAACTTAGGCTGGAATACCGCTAGAGCCCAAGAGCAATCGCGGGCCCAGATAAATTATCGCTTAGAAACAGAATCCGGCCTACCACTTAGCTGATTTTTTATTTGATGAATATTTCTACTTAACAGTCTGACGATCGTCAGACTGTTAAGTAATGATTTACAAAAATAATTTGCTTTGACTATTTAATTCTCTATTTACCAATTTATCGGCCCGCTGATTTTCTTCCCGCGGAATCTGAATAAATTTCACCTCGCCGAAGTCCTGCTTCAAATTCCAAATCTCAATGAAAAACGGGATTAAATTTTTTTCTTTGATTTTATAATTGCCGTTTAATTGATTGACAACCAACTCGCTGTCCATTCTTACTTCAATACTCTCTTTTTTTGCCTTTGCCTTGCCGATTAACTGCTTAATCTTTTTTAGCGCGAAAATCACCGCCTGATACTCGGCTTCATTGTTAGTCGCTTCACCCAAGTACTTGGAGTACTCTTTCGGAAATTGAGGAATAAAAACGCCAATCGCCGCTGGCCCGGGATTTCCCCGACTGCCGCCGTCGCAATAAATTGTTATTTTATCTCTTTCCATGGAAATTTAATTCTTGATTTAAAGGTAAACCCAGCGGCCTGCCGATGTCCTCCGCCGCCGTATTTCTTCGCAATTTCTGAAACATCAATGCTGCCGTCGGAACGCAGAGAAACTTCAATTCTTCCGTTTCTTGAAGACCAAATCAATCCCATTGCCTTTTTGTTTCTACGAATATAATCGCCGATTTCCGATTCCAAAATCGGAGAGTTGACCGCCACCGCCTTCTTTCCGTCTAAGGCCGCTTTAATGCCATTATTCGCCAATTTTTCCACAATCATATTTTGATACTTCATTATCGCTTTGCCCTCCATAATATATTTTTTTGCGCTGCGAGGATTTTCTAAATCGCGGGCGATTCTGTCCCAGACCTTAAATTTAAAATCGTAGGTGTCCAGCGAAGCGATAATTTCTCTGGTGAATTTCATTTTAAATTTCCATAAATCAATATCCTCAACGTAAAGCAGAAGTTTCGGCAGCGGTTTTTGAGGATGAAAATATTTCCAAGCCAGCACCGCCGCGGAATTTTTCAAACTGAATGAGAAATCGTCAGCCAATTCTCCTGCCTTTTTTTGGGTGATGTGATGGTCAATCACCACTACTCTTTTATTGTCCCGCACTATCTTTTTCATAATTTTTTCCGGATAGCAAAAATCAAGAAGATACACTTCCTTGCCTTTTAAAAACTTCGGCTGTGGAGTCTGGTGTTCGGCTATGATGTATTTGGCTTTATCCTTGAATTTTTTCCAAGCCGCCCAAGCCGCCCCGAATCCGTCTTCGTCGTTATGATAGAGAATTACGATATTTTTCATTTTAGTGCTTCTATCCCCGGCAGTTTTTTGCCGGCTAAATATTCCAGCATCGCCCCTCCGCCGGTGGAGAGAAATACATTATTTTTGATTTTTGATTTTTGATTTTTGATTTTGAGCGAAGCGATTGTTTCTCCGCCGCCGATTACTGAATGCGCCTTGCTTTTTATAATCGCTTTGGCAATCGCCTTTGAACCATTAGCAAATCGTTCATCTTCTATATAACCCATCGGCCCGTTCCAAATAATTGTTTTTGCCTGCTTGATAATTTTAGAGTATTTATCAACTGTTTTTGGCCCGATATCTAAAATTTTTCTTTTATAAACAACTACATCGACCGGTAAAAATATTTTCTGCGTAAGTCCGCGTATTAGTCCGCGTAAGTCCGCGTTTCTGTCGTAAAGCGAATCGCCAACCGGAATTCCCTGCGCCGCGATAAAAGTATTCGCCATTGCTCCGCCAATTAAAAAATAATCGGCTTTCCCCCTAATTAAGCTGATTTTGTCCGAAACTTTGGCTCCGCCCAAGATAATCACCAACGGCTTTCTCGGATTTTTCATTACCTTCGATAGGTTTCTAATTTCTTTTTCCAAAAGCAGACCGGCGTAAGAGGGTAAATATTTCGCAATCGCCGCCACCGAGGCGTCTTTTCTGTGGCTCACCGCAAAATCGTCGTTTATGTAAATGTCGCCCAGAGAAGCCAGCTGCCTTGCCAATCTTAAACTGTTTTTTTCTTCTCCTTTTAGAAATCTTAAATTTTCCAAAAGAAACACGCTTGCCGGACTGGAATTCTTAATTTTTTTTCTTATTTCCGCAAAGTTAAAATTATCTATAAAATTCACTTTACGATTTAACTTTTCAGAAAAAATTTTTGTGAAAAACTTTAAACTTTGTTTTTTATCAAAACCTTTCGGTCGGCCGCGATGGCTTAAAAGCGCTATTTTTGTTTTGTTCTTTAAGAGAAAATCAAGAGTCGGCAGGATGGCGGCAATCCTCAGGTGTCCTCTGCTCCTTATTTCGTTTTCTTCAAGATTCAAATCAACGCGCAAAAGACAGGTTCTGCCTGAAAGATTTTTGTTTTGAAGAGACGATAAGTATTTCATCGATATTGAGCGGGATACCGGAATTGAACCGGCGACTCAACCTTGGGAAGGTTGCGTATTACCACTATACTAATCCCGCAGAACTACGCCTTCGCCGATCCAGGAAAAACCGGGAATTAAAATCACGACTTTGGCGTTTCGCTTTAATTCTTTCAATTTTTCCTCAAAATTGCCGTTTTCCAAAAATATCCTGTTCCCTAAAATGTCGCTTTTCGCCTGAGGAATCACTACTCTTTTTTTGAAATCATCGGCTGAGAAACCGTACAGAACGCTCGCTTCTTTGCTGATTTTTTCGCCGTTCTCTATTTTGGAAATTCTTTCTTCAACAATCCTGTTAAGGTCAGCTGCGCTCATCGTTTTTCTTAATTCTTCATCTATCAACACATCCTCAATCAATCCGTCCAGAACCGCCCGCTCTATTTCTTTTTTTGTTTCATCCGCGTTCAAAACCGCCGCGTCTTTTGCGTAAAGCTCAAGTATATTCCGATAATATTTGTAAGCGCCGCTGTAATGTTCCCGGAAATCGCCGGCGCTGATGAGCTGGCTGCCGACCAAAACCACGGGATAAGAATGGCTGATTATGATATAAGCGCCGATGCCGATTGTTAAAATCAACGCGATTATTATAGTTGTTTTTTTATTTTTCATTTACGGCACAATAATCATCATTTTTTCTCCGATTTTTTTGTAATTTAAGCGGCTACGCAACTCTTTTTCCAAATTCTCCCATTTGGAATAATAACTGATTTCAGATTGAATTCTTTCGTTTTCTTTAAGCAAATCGTCAAGGCGGCCGCTTAAATTCGTAACTTTTTCTCTTAATTGACTTCTCTCTTTAAAAATAAAATAAACCTGGACAGCAAGATAGGTAATTACTATCGCTAAAACAACTGCTAGTACTTTTTTCATATTCGCATACTTTATTTTAACATCTTTTTAAAGACTTCTGAAGGTATTTGAATCCTGCTCTGGCCGGCCAAGGTCGCCAATTTTTTCTTGCCTTTTTTCTGTTTTTTCCAGAGTTTCATTTTTCTGGTTCGGTCGCCGCCGTAAAGATAGCCGGTGACGTCTTTTTTCAAAGCCGGCACGTTCTCCCGGGCAATAATCCGACCGCCGGCTTTCGCCTGAATCGCCTGGTTAAACTGCTGACGCGGTAAAACTTCTTTCAGTTTATCCACGGTCTTTCTGGCTTCATGCTCTATCTTATTTTTAGGAACCACTCTGGTGAGGCCCGGTACTTTGAAACCGGCGACTAGAATTTCCATTTTTTCAAGCTCTGCCCTTTGATATTCGCCTAATTCGTAGCTAAAAGAGGCAAATCCCTCGGAAACCGATTTCAGCCGGTCGTCAAAATCGGAAATCAATTCCACAAGCGGCATTTTTGCTTTGATTAAAATCCGTTCTGCAGAAAGATTTTCCGTTTTAATATCCTCCATCCTAAATATTTCTTTAAGTTGAAAAATGTCGCCTAGGTATTTAACCGGGCTGATAATTTCCAAGTTAACCATCGGTTCCTGTATCTCACTCAAATCGTCCGGTAAACCCTCCACGTTTTCAATAATTTTTTCTTTTATTTTGTAAGCCACGGATGGAAAACTGTTGATTGTTTTTATCCCGAATTCCCGCTCCAGACGCTCAACGGTAATTTCAAAATGAAGCTTGCCTAAAAATCCGATTTTAAATCCCCTGCCTAGAACCTCGTTGAAATCCGGTTCAATTTTAAGAGCGGAATCGTTGAGTTTGAGCCGCTGAAGGGATTTTTTCAGTTCGTCGTATTCACAATTGTCCGGGTAAAAGGAAACAAAAACAACCGGTTTCGGCTCGTTGTAACCAGCAAGCGCCTCGTTTCCGATGGTGTCGCCGATTTTTAATTTGTCCGGGTCTTTTAAGCCGGTGGCAACATAGCCGATTTCTCCACTTTGTAATTTCTCTGTTATTTTCAGCTGCGGCGTGAAAAACCCGAGTTCCTTGATTTTAAATTTTTCTCGGCCAGCCGTCAGCTTTGTTTCTTCGCCCGCTCTAAATTCACCGCTAAATACTCTCACCGAAGCGATTATACCTTTGTGGTCGTCGTAGAACGAGTCAAAAATAAGGGCTTTACTCAAATACGCCGCCTGTGTTTCGTGCGGAATGTCTCGGAGCGCCGCCGAGCTTGGTGTCCGACCACGGTCGGACTCGGCGGCGCGAGAGTCAAGCGGCGGCGAGCCGCTGGAGCGAGCCGACCGCGGTTCCGTCAGAAATACAGGCGGCGTATTTCTAAATACTTCGCTTGGAGCTGGTACGAATTTTATAATCGTCTCCAAAAGCGCTTTAACACCTTCTCCTGTCTTGGCGGAAACCTTAAAAATCTCCTCCAATGCGCAGCCGATTAGATCCGCAGTTTCTTTTATAACGCTCTGAAGTTGTGGCGGATTTAAATCAACCTTATTCACTGCGCCGATAATTCTTAATCCCTGCTTTTTAGCCGCGTAAAAATTCGCCAAGGTCTGCGCCTGAATGCCCTGCGTCGCGTCAACCAATAAAATCGCGCCTTCCACCGCGGCTAAAGCCCGGGAAACCTCGTAAGAGAAATCCGGATGACCGGGAGTGTCAATCAAATTTAGGGTATAGGGTTTAGCGTTTAGGGTATAGGACATACGGACTGGCGCCATTTTTATGGTAATCCCCCGCTCTCGTTCCAATTCCAGCTGGTCCAAAAATTGCGCCTTCATTTGGCGCTTTTCCACGGTCCCGGTAATTTCCAAAAACCTGTCCGCGAGTGTCGACTTCCCCGCATCTACGTGAGCGATAATCACAAAATTTCTGATATTTTCCGTCATTTTTCCAGTTTAGCCCAAAATTCACTTATCCACAATGACATCGCGAATAAAAATTTGCTATAATTAGCGTATGCGGCGGCGAGAAGGATTTACTCTTTTGGAACTTATTGTTTATGTGGGCATCTTGGCTGTGTCAGCCGCTTTGCTGACCGGAATTCTATCCACCACCCTTAAAGTTCAAAACCGCGAATCAGCGAGCAATGAAGTCACCAGTCAGTTGAATTTCGTGATGCAAAATATCAACCGTTTGGTGCGAGAGTCGTCAAACATTGAAATCGCCACCAGCACTGCCACTTCAACGTTAAAACTCCGAATGAAGGACTCTGCTAAAGACCCGACTTGCCTCTCTTTGGTCAACGGAGTGATTAAATTGGCCGAAGGTCCCGGAAGCAATCCCAATAATTGTACTGATGTGACTTCTAATTTAACCAACAATCGGGTTATAGCCGACAATCTGGAATTTACAAAATTTTCCCAATATCCGGGCCACGACACGGTTTCGGTTGATATTCAACTCATGTATAACAGTCAAAATCCCCAACAGCGGCTAACCCGCGAGCTTCGTTCCGCCATTGCCCGGGTTTCCGCCGCCACTTTTGATTCCAATCTTTTGCCCGGTTCAACAAATTATACCATTGGCCAGCAGGGCTCTCCGTGGCTTGACGCCTTTATTTCCAATCTCTTGTACTTAGGCCGGCTCAGTTCTGACCCCAGCGCTTCGCAAGAAGGCGCCATTTATTACAACACCGCCTCCAGCACTTTTCGGGGATACAAACCCAGCGGCTGGGCTAATTTAGGAGAAAGTTTATGGACCGCGTCGGGAAATGATATTTATAACAGCAATTCGGGGAATGTCGGCGTTAATATCAACAACCCGGCTAGCAGCTTAAGCATAAAAGGGAATGTGGGTATTGGCACTGGTTATGCTTCTGTCGCCGCGCCAACAAACGGAATGATAGTTCAGAGCAAGGTCGGAATCGGGACGACGAATCCGGCTTACGAACTTGATGTTACTGGCGACGCAAGAATTACCGGCAAGCTTATAGTTCCTTTTAGAGGCGCTTTGGTGAAAAGAACAACAAGTCAGTCAATCCCAAACAATACTGTAACGAATGTAAATTGGGACGCAGAGGAATATGATACAGACAATATACACGATAATGTAACCAATAATGAAAGACTTACTGTTCCGAGTGGAGTGACTAAAGTAAAGATTTGCGGAAATGATTATTGGCCTACAAATAACTCGGGGGACAGAATGCTGAGATTATATAAGAATGGAGCTTATTTTCCGGGAACGGGTAGAATGGCTATTAGATCCGCCGCTAGTGCCTATACGTCACAAAATATATGCAGCGCTGTTGTTTCGGTTACATCTGGAGATTATTTTACAATGCAGGTTTGGCAAAATTCAGCAGACGCTCTAAATCTTGAAGCAGGTGAACCATTATGGTTTTCAATGGAGATTATTGAATAATTCGGTAATTGAAGTTTATTGAAGTTGAACTTCCATAGTTATCATTTTCCGTGGCAGTGTTTATATTTAACCGGTCGGCCGTCGGGATGTTTTGCTCCGCAGGGACAGGGAGCGTTGCGCCCTATTTTTTTATCAGCGTATAGCGTCGAGCGGTTAGCATTTGGGGCAATTTTTTGTTGTGAATCTTGGGTTTTGGTTTCCCCTTCCCCTATACGCTGAACGCTGTCCGCTAAACGCTCCTTATTTTCTTCCAGCCACTTATCAAATCCCGCCATCATTTCCTTAAATAAAATACTGCTTTCCCGACGGTACTCAACCAAAGGGTCGTGCTGGCCATAGGCGCGCAAGCGCACTGACTCCCTCAAGACCTCCATACTCTCCAAATTATTCATCCAAAGCATATCTAGCATTGCCAAAATTTGGGCGGGTGTTTTTTGCTCCAGAAGTTCCTGCCGCTTTTTGTAAATCGCCGTTCGTTGTTTGTTTAGAACGTCGTCGTATTCCAATAAATGCTTTCTGGCGTCAAAATTAAATCCTTCCACTTTTTTCTGAGCTTCGTTGACCACCTTTGACACCAATCGCGACTCAATCGGCTGGTCTTCCGGCAGATTAAAACTTTCCATCAGGGATTTTATCCTCTCGCCGCCAAAAATCCGCAGCAAATCATCTTCCAAAGACAAGAAAAACTGCGATTCGCCCGGGTCGCCCTGCCGACCGCTCCGACCGCGCAACTGATTGTCAATGCGCCGCGCTTCATGCCGTTCGGTGCCCAAAACAAACAGCCCCCCGACTTCGCGCACTTTTTGCGCTTCGTCGGCCAAAGGAGGATTGCCGCCAAAAATTATATCCACTCCCCTGCCCGCCATATTCGTTGCCACGGTAACCGCGCCCAATTTTCCAGCTTGGGCGATTATCTCGCCTTCCCGTTCGTGGTTTTTGGCGTTTAAGACCTCGTGAGGAACGCCGACTTGTTTTAATAATTTTGAAAGAAGTTCATTGTGTTCAATTGAGGCGGTGCCGATTAAAATCGGCTGGCCGAGAGAATGACGTTTTTTTATCTCGTCAATAACCGACCGGTATTTAGCTTCTGAATTTTTATAAATTAAGTCGGACAAATCCCGACGAATCATCGGCTTGTTCGGCGAAATAGAAATGACTTCCAAGTTATAAACTTTGTGAAACTCCTCGGCTGAGGTCTGGGCCGTGCCGGTCATTCCGCTGATTTTTTCGTACAACCGAAAATAATTTTGAATGGTAATAGAAGCGTACGTGCGCGATTCTTGCTTAACCGCCACTCCTTCTTTGGCTTCAATCGCCTGATGAAGCCCGCCGGAATACCGGCGACCGTGCATCAACCGACCCGTAAATTCGTCAACAATGATTATCTCCCCGTTCTTGGCCACATAATTTTTGTCGCGATGAAAAAGCGCTTTGGCTTTCAATGACTCTTCCAAATAATGAACCAGCCGGAGGGTTTGCGGGCTGTAAAGGTCTTTGATTTTTAAAATATTTTCAACTTTATTGATGCCTTCGTCGGTAATGCTGACCGACTTTAATTTTTCATCAACAAGATAGTCGTCTTCTTTTTTAAGTTGAGAAACAACGCGGCTGAAAATCCTGTAAAATTCGCTTGACTCGGCGTCCGGCGCGGCAATAATCAAAGGAGTTCGCGCTTCGTCAATTAAAATGCTGTCAACTTCGTCAATAATAGCGTAGTGATTGCCGCGCTGGACTTGGTCTTTTAAATCGTAAGCTAAATTATCACGAAGATAATCAAACCCAAACTCATGATTGGTGCCATAAGTGATGTCAGCTAAATACGCCTCTTTTCGCGAAACCGGCCGTAAATAGTCCTGAACCACCTTAAAACCGCCCAGAACATCGCGTTCTTTATCTTTTTCGTCTGTATAAGTTGGGTCATATAAATAAGCCGCTTCATGCGTAAGACAACCCACAGAAACTCCCAACGCATTATATATCTGTCCCATCCAGACCGTATCGCGCCGCGCCAGATAATCATTGACCGTAATAATATGGACGCCTTTGCCGGTTAAGGCATTCAGATAAGCCGGCGCGGTGGCCGCCAAAGTTTTTCCTTCGCCGGTAAGCATCTCGGCGATTTTGCCCTGATGCAGAACAATGCCGCCGACTAGCTGAACGTCAAAATGCCGCTGACCCAGAGTGCGCCGAGCGGCTTCCCGAGCCAAAGCAAAGGCCTCGGCTAATACTTCGTCAGGGCCTGCACCATTTTGAACTCGCTTTTTTAATTCTTCGCTTTCAAGTCCTAATTTTTCAACAGTTAATTTTTCTAAGGCCGGTTCTATGGAATTAATTTTTTTAATCAGCGGTTCAAAATTGTACTTGCCAAAAAACTTCTTTAAAAAACTTGTCATCTTCTTTTATTTATCTTTATTTCTTTATATTTCTTGATTTCCTGTTGTAATTTGTCTCTGACTTTGTCTATTGCCACTCTAATATCCCAGTCCGAATGTTCCGCTCTTAAAATTTTTTTAGGCAGATACATATTCGCCTCGGCATAATAAACATTGCCTTTGCGGTGATGTCGGGTGCTGCGAGCTATCTCTATTTCGACTTTAATCTCGCCCTTGGTTTCAAATCTTTTGGCGAACTTTTCGAGAGAACCGATTTTTTCTTCTATGTATTCGTTAATTGACGGAGTAATCCCTAAACGACCGGCTTTTAAGATGATTTTCATACCGTTTATTATAACTTAAACAGCAAAAATCTCAAATAAAAAACCCGCCCAAGTTTTTGGATACTACGCTTCCAAAAATTTGGGCGGGGTAAAAGAGTTTATCTCTTCTTTTTTTTTGCTGCTTTCTTTTTCTTTGCCATTTTTGGCTGTCCGCCTAAATTTTATAAAAATTTTTGGCGGAAAGATTTTTTATAGTCGGCGTTGGATTGTCGACCAGTCAACCACGCTGACTTTCAACGATATTGCTTCTTATAATTAATTTTATAAAAATAATTCCATTGAAGTCAATAGCAAACTGTGGATAACTTTTCAAAGACGCACAACCTCTTCTTCCAGTTTAATTTTAAATTCATTATAAACTTTTTTCTTGGCAAGTGCAATTAAATTTTTTACATCATTAGCGGTAGCGCCCAAGACATTAACGATAAAATTCGGATGTTTTGGTGAAATCATCGCTCCGCCGCAAGAAATTCCTTTTAGTCCTGCCTCAGAAACCAAAAAAGCCGCCGGAATAACAGGAAACGGGTCTGTTTTTATAATATTCTGAGGAATTTTTGGGGCTTCTTTGGCCTTTTTAAGGCCGACGTTTTTAAAAATACTGCCTATGCTCGGGTATTCCAGTGGTTGCTTTTGGCGTCGATAATCCATATTCGCTTCCATAATTTCCTGAATTCTCTTTTTATCTCCTTTTCTAAGATAAAGGGCGGCTTCAATAATTATTTCCTGATTCCCCTTTTTTTTGAAAATACTGTGGCGATAATCAAAACGACACTCTGGTTGACTTCTTTTTATTATTTTCGGCTTTTTGCCGGAGATATCCAAACTGACGACTTCTTTAATTATATCCTTCATCTCACCGCCAAAAGCGCCGGCATTGCCGTAAATAGCGCCGCCGATTGTTCCCGGAATGCCAGCTGCCCATTCCAAATCAGAAAAAGATTTAGTAATTGAGTAATTAAGCAATTCAGTAATTGGAACGCCTGCGCCGACTCTAATTAAATCCCTTTCTTCTTTAATAAATTGAATATTTGGTTTTAAAATCAAGCCATTAAACCCCTCATCGTTTATTAAAACATTAGTGCCGCCGGCTAAAATAAAAATAGCATGCGAATAGCGCGCCTCCGGCCTTCGGCCTTCGGCAATGCGAACGCGCCCATCCGAATACAGCCGACTCCACTTATCCAAAGCCTTGATAGTTTCTTCAACATTTTTTGCTTCAAAAAAATATTTTGCCGGTCCGCCAATTTTATAATTGCTGAAACGTGAAAGAATTACGTTTTCCTGAAACATAATACACCGAAGGGGTACTGGTGGTGACCTCCAGTTTTTTTACTTAGTGAGTACTCTGCCCAGTACCCCATTTAATTGTGCCAAATTTGTTAAAATCCCGCAACGCAAAGCTTTTTAAAACCAAAAACCGCCCTTGCGGGCGGTTAAAACCGGAAGGGCTTTCCTTGGATTTCCCTGCCTCCGACCGAAGTCGGAGTTAGAGACAAGGAAAACTCACACTCACCTGTTAAAGTATATCATAAGCCCTCTATAAAAATCAAGCCCCGGCCTGTGGATAAGATTTCGGCTCACTAGGGGGCTTAAAAACAATGAATTTATA
>CAYIKS010000005.1:0-12629 GCA_964364125.1 uncultured Candidatus Saccharibacteria bacterium | reverse complement strand
TTTCCAAAATGTCCGTGCCGTGGCCGCCGGAATCGTAAATTTGAATTTTCCTTACAACTCCTTTTGATGCTAACTCGTAAAGTTTCTGATTTTCATTGACATTGTCGCCATCGTCCTTCGCGCTGACAAAAAAAATTTTTTGTCCGGCTTTAAGATTTTTAACCAACGGCTCGGTTTTTATACCTCTGTAATTTAATCCCGCTGAAAGCAAAATCGCCGTCCCAAATTCTGAATGCCCAATAATATATTGTAGCGCCAAATTCGCGCCAATGGAAGCGCCGACAAAAGAGATTTTCTCCGGCGTCACTTTCCTGTTTTTAACTAAATAATCAACAGCGGCTTCCAAATCCAGAATGCTTTTTTGATGTTCGGTATCGGAAAATTTTGTAAAGCCGTCAGGCCCAGCGTCCGATTCACCGTGGCCCCGCAAGTCAATAGCAATACTCTCGTATCCTGAATTTTGCAGTTCCTGCGCCAAATCCTTGTAGGATTCTTTCGTCGTCGGCATCATATGAATTAAAACCAGCCAGCCAAGAGAATTTTCCGCTCCGTAAAGATTGGCAGCGATTTTTACGCCGTCTTTTGTTGTCAAAAACAACCTTTCCGCCATTTTAGAAAAAACTTAACGAAATTATCACTATCAGCACAATTAGAATTATGATTACCCTAACAATAATCTTACTTAATTTCATAGGTTATACTGACTTGGATTGTTATTTCCTGAGTGCCGGGCTCAATGGTCGGCGCAACGGACGGCGCTCCGCCTTTACCTTCCATGGCGGCGTAGTAAGGAAACGGTTGAAAGCCTTGATATTCTGAGAAATTGATTACTTTGCCGAGCTTGACGCTGTTTTTCTCCGACATTGTTTTCGCCTTTTCCTTTGCTTTTTCAAACGCCTGATTTCTCGCTTCTGCTAAATATTTCTCCGGCTCATCCACATCAAAAGAAATTGAACCGATTTGATTGATTCCCAATTCCGGCAAGCCACCCAGAACTTCCGCCACCTTATCTAAGTTCCTAACCTTTACCAAAACCGTCTGAGTTAATGTATAACCGCTGATAAATGTTTTTCTGGTTTTTTCGTCATACTCATAACGCGGACTGAGATTATACTGCGTTGTTTTAATATCTTTCTCGTCAATTTCAAGAGATTTCACAAAGTTAATCGCCGAATTCATCTTTTTGTTATTTTCTTCGGCGACAAATTTGGGATTAACTCCTTCAGAAACCACCGAGAAAGAAACTTTGGCGATATCCGGACTGACTGTCACTTTGCCTTCGGCCGAGACAGTTATTGTCTTAGCCGGAAACAAAGAATCGCCGAATTTCTTCGCCGGCCCGAAAAAAAGGGAGTAAAGAATTACCGCTGTCAAAATCCCCAAGAAAACAGCAATGGCTGTATTTTTTAATTTAAGATTATCGTTCATAATTTAATACCCTAATTATATTACGAACTTCGTCTTTTTTAACGCTGGCGCCGCCGACCAAGACGCCGTCTATTTCCTTTAATTGTATAAAATTTTTGATGTTTTTGCCATTAACAGAGCCGCCGTACAGCACCTTCGGAGAAATGAGAAATGAGAAATGAGAAATGAGAAATTTTTTGATAAATCTTATCATTTCTACCGCGTCCTGCGGCGTGTCAGGATATTTTGCGCCGATTGCCCAGATCGGCTCATACGCAATCACTAAGTGATTGCGTAATTTAGAATTAAGAATTAAAAATTTAGAATTTTTAAGGTCTTTTTCTAATTGGTTTTTTACGTAATTTTTTGCCTTTCTTAATTCTGCATTCTTAATTCTTAATTCTCGCGCGTGAGCGCGAGTGGGTTCCCCGACGCAAAGCACGACTTTCAATCCGGCTCGCAGCGCGGCTAAAACTTTTTTGTTTATCATCTCGTCTGTCTCGCCTAAATACTTCCGCCTTTCGGAGTGGCCGATAATAACGTATTCAACGCCCAAATTTTTGAGCATCTTTGCTGAAATTTCGCCTGTATACACACCCCCGCCAGTTGGCGGATTTTCCCAGAAAACATCTTGAGCGCCTAATTTGATTTTGGTCTTATATATAAGACCAACGATTTCTGGAAGATAGACGAACGGCGGACAAATTATCAACTCGAGATCTTCAGTTTTTAGTTTTGAATTTTTGGTCGCGTCAAAAATCTGCCTCGCTTCTTTAAGCGAAGTCGGGTTCATCTTCCAGTTAAAGATTATAAGTTTTCCCATAATTCTTGTTTATAATCCGCGATTCATTTTATTTCTGCTATTAAAATAACTAAAAATCCACCAGCCAACTGCCGCTAAAATCAATATCAAAATCAAATAATCAAATTTTCTGAAATAAACCTGTAAAACTTGCCAATTTTCTCCGAAAACAAAGCCGAGATATGTCAAAAATAGACACCAGATAAACGAGCCGCTGAAAGTCAATACCGAAAAAACCGAAATTCTCATTTTTGCCAAGCCGGCAGGAAAAGAAATAAAAGTGCTGACCACCGGCATCAAACGGCTGAAAAAGACAGAAGCCGCGCCGTATTTCTGAAACCATTCCTGCGCCAGTCCTAATCCCCTATCGCTGATTAAAATTTTGAGAATTCCGTATTTATTCCTTATCTCGTCTCTGCCCAAAAAAGAAGCCAATCTGTAAGAAAGCAAAGCGCCGATTAAATTAGCGAAAGCGCCGACTGAAACCACCAACCAGAAATTAAAAACTCCCCGTTGCGCCAGAAAACCGGAGAAAGGCATTGTAATTTCCGAAGGAATGGGGACGTTGAAACTTTGAAGAAGCATCAGAAAGAAAACGCCGAGGTAGCCAATCTTACCGATTACTGCCAAAATAAGATTTGAAATTATTTCTAAAATTACCGAAATCATTTATCATCTTAAAATTTTCGCCGCTTCTTCCGGCTCCACCGCCGTAATTTCAATGCCCGTGCCCAGTTCAAAACCGGCGGAAATACTGATTTTCGGCTGAATTTCAACGTGCCAATGGTAATGCTTGTATTGATTTTTATTAAGAATCGGCGCAGTATGGATGAAAAAATTATAATCTGGGTCATAAAGCCGTTTTTCTATCTTTGTTAGAGCTGCCTGGAGAGCGTCAACGACATATTCCAAATCATCGTCTAAAGTGTTTTCAAAATAAGGCAGATGCTTTTTCGGAAAAACCCGCAATTCAAACGGTTCGCGGGAAACAAAAGGCGTAAAAACAATCGCGCCCTTGTTTTCGTAAATAATTCTTTCCTTTTTCTTTTTTTCCCACTCAATCATCGTACAGTGGACGCACTTCTTATTATTCCTGAAATAACGCGATGAACCCTCAAGAGAATGTTCAACGTCCGGCGGCACTATCGGAACGGCGATGAGTTGATAGTGCGGGTGATAAATTGAGGCGCCGGCTTTTGGCCCCCAGTTATGAAAAATAGAAATGTAAGCCAAGCAAGGGTCGTTGAAAAGCATCAAGTATCTATCCCGAAACGCCCGAAAAACCAGATTAGCCGCTTCCCTGTTAAGATGAGCGAAATTCTTGTGGTGGTCAGGGGTGATTACCAAATCATGATGCCCCACTCCTTCCATTATTGAATAAGGGCCTTTGCGGAAAATTTCTCCACAGATATTCTTATGGGAAAAAACCGGGTATTTATTTTCAATAATCGCCACCTCCCATCCGCCGTCTCTTTTATAGACAAGAAAAGTTTTATGGAATTCAAGAAAATCGCCTTCAAAAGGACAGCCCTTAACCGGCGCTTTTACTCTTTTCGCTTTTCGCTTTCCGCTTATAAGTTGATGGGGCCTCTTTGCCCGGCGAGGCGCAATCACAATCCAGTCGCCGGAAACGAGGTCTTGTCTTAACTCGGAATTCATAATCTATTCTCATAGTACCATCCCAGAACATCCTTTGCTATAGGCACGGTGCTGACGATCCCTTCCGGCGCGTTCTCTATTAAAATCAAAATGGCGATTTGTTTATCTAACGGCGCGCCCACCTCCGCTAAAGCTGCGGCGGGTAAATAGCCGACAAACAAGGCGTTAATCTTAGTGTTGCCTTCAATTTGGGCGGTGCCGGTTTTAGCGGCGGCTGAAATCGGCAAGCCGCTTAAAAGATAAGCCGTGCCATAGGGTTTCTGGACGGCGTCAACCATTCCCTTTTGAACCTCGTTGAAATAATTCAGAGTCCCTGAATGGTCCCAATTGATTTTCGGTTCGGCTTCCCGGATAACTTCTCCGTTTTCGGAAATAATTTTTTTGACGACAAAAGGACGATAGGATTTGCCGTTGGCGGCTATGGCGGCAATATAATTTAGAAGCTCAAGCGGCGTTATGGCAATATCGCCCTGGCCGATGCTGACGTTGTAGGTGTCCCCAATTCGCCAGATTTCTCCGGTGCGTTTTTCTTTTTCTTCGGGGTCCGGCAAAAATCCTTGGCTTTCAGCCGGCAAATCAATGCCGGTTTTTTCATTAAAACCGAATTTCTGCCAATATTCTTTTAATTTCTCAATGCCCAATCCTTTAATATCGCCAAAGCCCCCGCCTACGCTGTAAAAATAAACGTTGCTGGAACGGGCAATGGCCGAATATAAATTGACCCAGCCGTGCGGCTTCCAATCAAGAAAACGAGAAGGTTTGTCAGGATAATAAGGATTGGGAACCTCAATATAGCCGGCGGAAAAAATTTCTTTTGTCGTATTAATGACGCCCTCACTGAGAGCCGCCAAAGCCACCAGCGGCTTGATGGTGGAACCGGGATTATAAACTCCGGAAACAGCGCGATTAAAAAGCGGTTTGCTGGAATCGGTTAAAATCTCCGAAGTAATTTTATTATTGTTAAAACTCGGCAAACTTATCAGAGCGAGCACCTCGCCGGTCCGGGGATTTATTGCCAAGCCAACGCCCGACTGCCGACCCAAAGAAATCAATCCCTGCTTGAGACGGTTATAAAAATAGATTTGAAACTCGGAATCTATTGTCGTCAAAAGCCCGTAGCCCGGCTGCGGCTCATTCAAAAGTTTGTCGCCGATGGTTTCGCCTCTGGCGTTTTTATAGATTACGAAATGGCCGTCCTGTCCTTTAAGTTCTTTGTTGTAAAAACTTTCCAATCCGGTTTTGCCGATAATATCATTAAGAGAAATCTCCGAATTTTGAGCCAGATTATCTTTGCTGGCGATTCCCGTATAACCAAGAATATGGGCGAAGATTTCCGGGTTAAGGTATTCGCGTTTGAAATCATCTTCAATTTCCAGAGCTCTTAAATTTAAATCCTTAAACTTGATAACATTTTCAATGCTTAAATCTGTAGCAATGGTAATGGAGTTTTGTTTTTCCAAATCAACCTGACGAATTAAATTCCCTATTTCATCCGCGGGAATGTTCAAAATTTCTTCAAGCGACTTAAAAGCTTCTTCTTTTTCCCGTGAATCTTTCAATATTTCTGAGATTTTCAGATTTAAACGAAAGGCCGGCTCGTTTTTAACCAAGGGCTTGTTGAAGCGGTCTAAAATAATTCCCCGTTCAGCCCGGATTGCCGTAATTCGGCCGGCATTGCCAAGAGCACGGTTAGCGTAAAAATCTCCTTTATAAAATCCCAGAAAGAGTATTCTGGCAATGACGATGAAGATGACTATAACAACCGACGCGGCCACAAGTTTAAAAGCGCGTTCCGAAAGCGGCATCTCAACCGCGTCAAAATCCTGCGCTAAATCGTCCAAAACCGCTTCCTCTAAAAAAATTTCCTTTTTATTGTTAGCCATGACAAAAGAGCAAAGATTAACATTCCCGAAATTACATTATAAACGATTTCTTTCAATAAAATTGAGGATGGGATAAGAGAAGGCGACAAAATCAAATAGAAGCAGAGCGTGCCAAGAATAATCAAAATCAGAAAATTAATCGTCGCTTGCCAAGGAAGACGGTTTCTCAACAATACCGCCAACGCGCCGAGCAAAGAGAAAATCAAAATGTCTTTATTGCCGACTGCCGGCCCGAATTTCAATATTAAAGCGGATATTAAAATCAGCAAAAATCCTTCCCAGATATCTGAAATAAAAAAAGAAGCTGCGATAACCGCCACTAACGCCAGATTCGGCTTCGCGTCAAAAACGGAAATTCCCGCTACCTGTAAGAAGCTTAAGACAACAATCAATAAAACTAAAATAAAATATCTTCTCATTACTCATTACTCATATTCACTTCTCTTAACTCGTTTATATTATACGACACTTTTACTTCCGCTTCTTTGAATATCCCGCTGCTGGTTTCTTTTATTTCGGAAATTTCCCCGATTTTCAATCCATAAGGAAAATCAGCAACGGCGGAATAAATAATATCGCCCGCTTTTACCGGCTTTTCTATTAAAGTAATTTTCGGTTCGTTCCCGCCTTGAAGCAGGCCGTTAACTTCCTCCTCGCCTATTCTGACTGGCAGTTGCCACTTGGGGTCAAAAATCGTCCGCGCCACGCTATAATTTTCAAAAACCTCGATTATTTGACCAACCAAAATATTCTCGCCGATTGTCGCCGTTGTGCCTTTTTTGACGCCTTGTTTCTCTCCGGCATTAATAGTCAATTGATTTTTAATGTTAAAAGGATAGGTGGAAAAAATTTTGGCGGTTAAATAATTATCAGTTTGTAGTTTGTAGTTCGTAGTTCGTAGTTCGTTTATTTGCGCTCGTAAGTCTTCATTTTGTTGTTTTAAAAATAAATTTTCCTCGTATAAATCGGCGCGGCTAAATAATGCCCTAACTAAAAAAACCGGTTCTTTAAGAAAATCTTTTTTTATAAAAAAACCGGTAAGGAAAACGATAAAAATTAAAGCGATAACTAAACCAATGAGAATACCCTTTTTCATTAGAGGTCTATGTCCATCGGTTTCAGCGCCGCGGCGAAAAATTGCGAGTGTCCCTTGATGTCTTCCGCCGCCAGACCGGCTCCCCGCACCACACAGGTCAAAGGGTCTTCAACGATTCTGACTTTGACGCCGATTTCCCTTTCAATCAACTGGTCAATGCCTCTCAATAAACTGCCGCCGCCGCAAAGCCAAATGCCCTGCCTTAAGATGTCGCCGACCAGTTCCGGCGGCGTTGTTTCTATGGTTTCTTTTATCGCTTCAATGACCGCTTTAAGCGAGCGGCTGATGGCGGCCCTAACCTGAGAACCCTTGACCATTTCTTCTCTGGGCAGCCCGGTTGACATATCGCGGCCCCTAATCGCCATTTCCAGTCGTTCGTCCAAAGGCAATGCCGAACCGATAATGGTCTTAAGTTCTTCCGCAGTCGGCTCGCCGATAACAAGCTTAAATTCGTCGCGAATAAATTTAATAACATCCTCGTTTAATTTGTCGCCGGCGATTTTCAAACTTCTGGCGGTTACCACTCCGCCCATTGAAATAATGGCGATTTCAACCGTTCCTCCGCCGATGTCAACAATCATATTGGAAGTCGGCTCGTTTATCGGAAGTCCGGCGCCCAAAGCGGCCGCCACCGGCTCTTCTATCAAATATGCTTTAGCGGCGCCGCTGGACAATGCCACGTCTTCAACGGATTTTCTTTCAACCTCGGTTAAATTCGTGGGAATTCCGATTACCGCGCGGTGATAATTAAAGATTGAATTGTTGCCTATTTTCTTTAAGTAGTGGCGCAAAATTTCCTGCGTCATCTCAAAATCGGAAATCACGCCGTTGACCAACGGCCGAATGACCGAAATGTGCGCCGGCGCCCGGCCGACCATTTTCCTTGCTTCTTTGCCAATTGCCAAAACTTGGCCGGTTTTGTTATTGACCGCCGCGATGGAGGGTTCATTAACGACAATTCCCGCGCCCTTAACGTAAACCAAAGTATTGGCAGTGCCGAGATCAACTCCTATGTCTTTTTTGAAATAGTTTAAGAAGTCCATTCCCGCTTATTAGTTTCGTTTTTTTCTCGTCGCGTTTTTTGACTTCAATTTTATCTCCGGTTTTTTCGCTGATGACGGCTCGCCACGGGACGCCGATTAAATCGGCGTCGGCGAATTTCTCGCCCGCGCTGACGTCATTCCGGTCATCGTATAATACCTCAATTTTCGTTTTTTGTAAAGATTGGTAAATTTTGTCGCTTGTCGCTTTTCGCTTGTCACTAACTGCCAAAAGATGGACGTTAAAGGGAGAAACGTTCTCCGGCCAAATTATTCCGTTGTCGTCATGCGATACTTCAACAACCGCTCCCAAAATTCTTCCTAAACCGACTCCATAACAACCCATAATAACAATCTGCTCTTTGCCGTCTTTTGTTTTAAATTTCAAATCAAAAGGCTCGCTGTATTTTGCGCCGAGTTTAAAAATGTTTCCGACTTCAATGGCGCGACCGATTTTCAATTTGGCGCCGCACTTAGGACATTTAGAACCACCGCCAAAAATTTCTCTATTTTGCGCCCAACCGCATTTTTCGCACCAGTAAATCGTGTCCTCGCCGGCTTCACTTAAAACCTGAAACTCGTGAGAATATTTGGAAAAAGTTCCGCCCGAGGCCTCGGTAATTATCGTGTTAAGCCCGCAACGTTTAAATACCCGCTGATAAACTTTTTTCATTTTTTCGTAATAATTATCCAGGTCTTCCTGCGATGAATGAAAACTGTACAAATCTTTCATCAAAAACTCGCGGCCGCGCAAAAGTCCTGATTTAACGCGGGTTTCATCGCGGAATTTTATCTGAATCTGATAAAGATAAGCGGGTAAATCTTTGTAAGAGTTGATAAATTTTTTGGCGAGCGGGACAATAATTTCCTCGTGAGTCGGACCCAAAGCCATTTCCCGGCCGTCTTTTCCTTTAACTTTGTAAAGAGCGTCAAAACCGCTCCAGCGGCCGGTTTTTTCCCAAACTTCCTTGGGATGAAGCACCGGCATAATAATTTCCTGTCCGCCGGCCGCGTTCATTTCCTCCCGGATTATATTTTCAATCTTTTTCAAAACCCGGAAGCCGAGCGGCAGAAAAGAATAAACCCCAGCCATCACTTTGTCAACAAACCCGGCCCGAATCAAAAGCTTGGCGTTAATCGCTTCCTCGTCTTTCGGAGGCTCACGCTTTGTCTTAGTAAAAAGGATTGATTGTCTCATAATTTATTTTACAGAGCGGCATATAACTTATCCAAATTTTTATTCTCTCCGATGTACGCTTTTGCCAATTCGTCTTTCAAAATCAACATTGACAAAGGGTTGTCTTTCCATTTCGGGTCGTCCAAGGAAAGCTCAGTCAAAAAAAGCGCTCTTTCAAGCATTTGAAGAAAAATTGCCGAGTCCTTATCTTGATTCATCGCGGCGCGTTTAATTTCCGAAGCAATATGCCCGAGCTGGTCTCTTTTTGACAATTTTTGCCAGCGGTTTAAATCAATCATAAAAATTTTCTGACAAGTTCTTGAATTTCTCGGCAAATCTCTTTGTCTTTGATTTCCATTGAACGATTGCCTGCCGCCGGCCTTATATTAAGCAAGGAAACAAAATCAAGATGGCCGTCTGGGTAGATATTAAAACCCCACAAATCGCTTCCTTGAGAGCCGTCTTCTATCAATTCGTCGGCGCAATCGCTGTGAAGCTCGCACCCTAAGGAAAAAATTCCTTTCCCAATATCAGCTACCGCTTTCGTAAACGGACTTTCCAGGTCTTCTTTTTTTATCTTTTCTTTAATAATCATATTATCTAATATAGTACTATAAAAACCTGCTGATGTCTTTGATGGTGATTATTGCCATTAAAAACAATAGTAATGCCATTCCGGCGGCGTTGGCGTATTTTTCAAATTTCACTGGCAGAGGCGAACCCTTGATTTTTTCAATCAGAAGGAAAAGCAATCTGCCGCCGTCTAAAGCCGGAAAAGGGAAAATGTTAATAACTGCCAGATTCAGCGAAATTAAAGCCAGAAGCTGTAAAAGATAAATAAATCCCAAACTGCCGGCTTGGGCCGTGATTTTAACTATTCCGACCGGGCCTGCCACCTGTTCCAGCGTCGCTTTACCGACCACCGCCCGGCTGATTAAATTAAACAGCGCGATAAAAATTGCTTTTATCATTTCAACGGACGCCTTAAAGCCCTCCGCAAAACTTCTGGCGATGTTCTGTTTCGGCAAGCCGGCTTCTACCAAACCGATTCCCAAAGCGCCTTCGCCGACCGGCGGATTGATGCGCGGAGTCGCCTCAAAACTTATTTCTTTTCCGCTACGCTCAATTTTCAAAGTAATTTCCTTGCCGCGATTTTGGTCAATATACCTGACGAATTCGTCAACTTTCGTAAAATCAATAATTTTATCGCCGGCTTGTAAACCAATTCCTCCCGCCGGACTATTCGGCCGGACATCGGTAATCAAAACCGCCGGCGGCAAACCAATGGAAAAAACAACGGAAATCACCAACCAGCCGAGCAAAAAATTCATCAAAACGCCGGCGGCGATAATAATCGCTCTTTTCCACACAAATAAATTTCTAAAATCGCGCAATCCTCCTGAAATAGCGTCTGTATCCTCGCCGTAGATTTTAACGAACCCGCCAAACGGCAAAGCGTTGATACTATAAACCGTCTCGCCGATTTTTTTGCCCCAAAGCCGCGGCGGAAGTCCGAAACCGAATTCCTCAACCAAAAGCCCGAATTTTTTCGCCAGCAAAAAATGCCCCAACTCGTGGACCAAAATCAAAATGGAAAGAAAAATTATAACGGCGATGACGCCTAAAAACATATTTAAACTCAAAACATAATATCCTCTTCCGCTCTTTTATATTCGTGAATTTCTTCCGGAGAAAACCAATATTCAAGTTCATGTTCCGCTTCCTCTGGAGTTTCCGAAGCATGAATAATATTATGAACTCCTCGTTTTCCGGCGTTGGCTAAAGCCGGCGAATCAACGGAATAATCGCCGCGAATTGTTCCCATCTCAGCCAGATTCGGCAAAGTATTTCCGCAAATTTTCCTTACCATATCTACGGCGTGAACTCCTTGAATAATTATTTTTACTAACGGCCCGGAAACCATAAAATCAATTATCCATTCTCTGACCATTTTTCCAATTTCATCGGGTTTATCAGTTCCCAATTCTTTAATCGGGTCTAAACTGTATTTTCCATAGGTGCCAAGGGTTTTCTCGCCCAGCCGACTCACCCACTTTGGGTCTTTGGGATAATGATTATCAATTTGTTCGCGGGTGGCTTGAAACATTTTTAGGGCGATAATTTTCAATCCCCGCTGTTCAATCCGGCGAATAATTTCGCCAATCAGTCCTCTTTTGACGCCATCGGGCTTTATTAAGACAAGCGTTTTTTCTTCTTTTAGTTTGCTCATATCGTTATTTTTTATTTATTTTTATATTTAATTCATCTAATTGTCCCTTATCAACTTCGCTCGGCGCGTTCATCATTAAATCCCTTCCGTCGCCGGTTTTCGGGAAAGCGATTGTTTCGCGGATGTTTGGTTCATTCTGTAAAATCGCCGCAAATCTATCAAGACCCGAAGCAATGCCCCCGTGCGGCGGCGCGCCGTATTTAAACGCCTCAAACATATGGCCGAATTTCTCCTCAATTTCTTCCAAATTATTGCCCATTACTTCAAAAACCGCTTTTAGCAATTCAGGATTATGAATTCTTATTGAGCCGCCGCCGATTTCATAGCCGTTCAAGACAAAATCGTATTGATGCGCCAGAATTTGCGAAGGGTCTTTTTTAAAAATCGTCAAAAATTCTTCAACGGTTTTTACTTGGGGCTGAGTGAAAGGATGATGCACCGCATCCCATCGTTTTTCCGTTTCCTTCCATTCAAACATCGGGAAATCAACAATAAAAGCGAACGCTAGTTCATTGGGATTATTTTTATCCTCTCGGAGATCCGGCTTGTCAGTGCCGTATTTTTCCATCGCTTCCTTGTAGGTGAGGCGGAGAAAAGGAATCTGGCTGATTTTCTTTTGCGGCGCGATGTTTTTTATGATGCTGGTGTAAAGTTCCTCGGTTAATTTCAAAATATCTTCTTCGTTCGCAATAAAACTCATTTCCAAATCCAACTGCGTGAATTCCGGTTGGCGGTCGCCACGGGTGTCTTCATCACGAAAACACTTAGCAATTTGAAAATATCTTTCCAAGCCGGCCACCATTAGAAGTTGTTTATATTGCTGGGGCGACTGGGGCAAGGCGTAGAATTTGCCCGGCTGGAGTCGCGATGGCACGAGATAGTCCCTCGCTCCTTCAGGCGTTGATTTGCCCAAAATCGGTGTTTCCACTTCAATGAATCCTTTTTCTGTTAAAAAATCGCGGATGAATTTTATGACTTTCGCCCGCATTTTCAGATTTTTCTGCAAACGCGGCCGGCGCAAATCAATATAACGATACTTCATTCTGACTTCCTCATTAATTTCATAACCATCGGTGTCAATCGCAATCGGCGGCGTTTCCGCTTTATTTAAAATTTCCAATTCTTCAACTTGAACTTCAAAATCGCCGGTTTCCAGTTCAGAATTTTCCATTCCTTTGGGCCGGCGGGAAACTTTGCCCGTCGCTTTAATTACCCATTCGGGTCGCAAACTTTCGGCAAGTTTATAAATTTCACCGGTTGCCGGCGTAAAGACGAGTTGCGCAATTCCGCTTCTGTCCCGCAAATCAATAAAAATAATCTTGCCGTGGTCGCGCC
>CAYIKS010000004.1:26890-29187 GCA_964364125.1 uncultured Candidatus Saccharibacteria bacterium | reverse complement strand
TCAAAGCTCAAAACTCAAAACTATTAAGCGTATTGTTTTTCACGAAATTACCAAATCCGCTATTGAAGAAGCGCTGAAAAATCCTCGCGGCATTGATATGGATTTGGTGGATGCCCAGCAGGCGCGGCGCGTGCTTGATCGTTTAGTGGGGTACCAACTCTCGCCTTTTTTGTGGGAAAAAGTGATGCGGCGGCTTTCGGCCGGCCGGGTGCAGTCAGTGGCTTTACGGCTGATTGTGGGGAGAGAAGAAGAAATCAGAAAATTTAAACCGGAGGAATATTGGTCAATCGTCGCTTTGCTCCTTCAAGTTAAAAGTAAAAAGTTAAAAGTTAAAAGTTTTGAAGCGAATTTATACAAAATTAACGATGAGATTTTACCGAAATTAGGCATTAGAACCAAAGACGGAGCAGATAAAATAGTCGATGAGTTGAAGAGTTGTGAGTTTAGAGTTAGTAAAATCGAAAAAAAGGAAATCAAAAGAAATCCCCTGCCGCCCTTTACTACCAGCACTCTTCAACAAACCGCTTCCCAGCGTCTACGATTTTCCGCTAAACAGACAATGCGGCTGGCGCAGAATCTTTATGAAAACGGGCTGATTACTTACATGCGAACCGATTCTTTGAATCTTTCCAAGCAATCAGTTTTTGTCGCCAAGGATTGGATAGAGAAAAATCTCGGTAAAGATTACGCCGTTCAAGCCCCGCGATTCTTCAAAACCAAATCCCGATTGGCGCAGGAAGCGCACGAGTCAATCAGGCCGACTAATCCGGATTTGATTCCGGAAAAATTAAAACAAAAGAAAACCGCCTCCGCCGAGGCTTCGGCGGTCAAGCTTTACGATTTAATCTGGCGACGCTTTATCGCTTCACAACTGCCGCAAGCCCGCTTCGATTCTACTAATATAGAAATTGAAGCCTCAATATTAAGGACATCCGATGTCCCAAATATTGACGACAATGTTAGGACATCGGATGTCCAAAAATTAAAACCGAAATATGTTCTAAAAGCCACCGGTTCAATAATGAAGTTTGACGGTTTCTTAAAAATCTGGCCGACAACTTACGAGGAAAAAGAACTGCCGCCTCTTATTGAAAATGAGGAATTAAAACTTAAAGAAATTAAACCAGAACAGCACTTCACCGAGCCACCTCCCAGATACAACGAAGCCAGTTTAATAAAAACTTTGGAAGAATACGGCATCGGCCGGCCGTCTACTTACGCGCCGACTATCTCCGTCATTCAGGAAAGAAATTACGTTTTCAAAAACGAACAGCGCCGGTTCCAGCCCACGGAAATCGGCGAAGCGGTGAATAAAATTCTGGTCGCGCATTTTCCGGAAATTGTTGACGTTCAATTCACCGCCAAAATGGAAGAAGAACTGGACGAAATCGCCGAGGGAAAAGAAAAATGGCAAAAAGTCATTGCTGATTTTTACGGCCCATTTTCAAAAAATCTGGAGCGAAAATATGAAGAAGTTGAAAAGCAAAAACACATTGAGGAAAAGACCGACGAGGTTTGCGAAAAATGCGGTAAGTCAATGGTGATAAAATACGGCCGCTTCGGAAAATTCATCGCTTGCTCTGGATTTCCGGAATGTAAGAATGCGAAAACAATCGGAATGACCGATACAAATGGAGAAAAAATGAAATGCCCAAAATGTCTGGCTTCGCCAGATCTCGCGAAGCGAGACAAAACTGGCGAGATCGTAAAGCGACGCACTAAAAAAGGAAGGTTTTTTTACGGCTGTTCAAGATACCCGGAATGCGACTACGCGAGCTGGCATAAACCGAAATAATTTTAATTTTAGACAATCTCTTTAGATAACTCATTTAAGCCGCCGGCATTAAGCAAAGTTGTCTGTCCAGCCAACTGGACACTAAGTCCAATCAATTGGACTTAGTGCTGAATCCCTTAATTAAAATCGCTTTAATGTCAGAGTGATGAATAAAAAATAAAAGCCGCTGGCGCGTTTTATTTACATAAAAGTCCAGCGGCGAGAATCAGGCGATAATGAGTATCAAGCCACTTTCATTTTCATCTCTTTTTTCTCTTCAGAAACAGAAGCGAGAGGTTCTGCAATTATAAACGAATCAATTGCATTACAAACCGGACACAGCGTTGGCGGCCTCCTAAAGGAAAACTTAGTTTTACAAACATTACACGTATAACTTTCTGCAACCGGACTTCTCATGTTCGTCATTAGCTTTTTAAGCTCTTTCTTGCCCCAGAGCGGCATCTCCTCCCAGAATCGTATCCCAGTAAGAGCAAAAATCCATAACTGAGCTTGCGATGGCTCA
>CAYIKS010000004.1:0-26790 GCA_964364125.1 uncultured Candidatus Saccharibacteria bacterium | reverse complement strand
CTTGAAAAATTTGATTTTCCCATCTTCTCCTCCTTTCTTATTTTTGGTCGGGGCGGCCGTTCGGAATTTGATTCCTATCCTATAGAGTCGGAATCACCGGCTCCCTTTCCGCTTATAGCGGAACGCACACTTTGTGCTACGCCCACGTTTTTCGTTCCTTTTATTAAGATATTTGAATGAACCTAAAATAAAGAATAAACTAAAGAGTATATGACTGTCAAGAATTTACTCCAAGAGGCCCAAAAAACGCGGCGCTTAACTTCTGAAGAAATCAGTCTCCTTTCTCGGGTTTTTGATTTTTCCCAAAAAGCCCACCAGAGTCAAAAAAGAAAATCCGGCGAGCCGTATTTCGCTCATGCTTATCAAACCGCCTTGAAACTGGCGGAATGGCGGCTGGACGGCGCGACCATTGCCGCCGGCTTGCTTCACGACGTTGCCGAAGATACGCCTCATTCGCTTGACGAGATAAAAAAACAATTCGGCGAGGAAATCGCTTTTTTGGTTGACGGCGTGACAAAACTGGGCCGGCTGAAATACCGAAACAAAGACGAAGCGCAGGCGGAAAATTTAAGAAAAATGATTTTGGCTTTGAGCCGCGACTTGCGCGTTGTTTTAATCAAACTGGCTGACCGGCTTCACAATATGAAAACTCTTTCAGCCATTCCGCCGCAGAAACAAAAGAGAATCGCTTTGGAGACCTCGGAAATTTACGCGCCGCTCGCTTACCGTTTGGGAATGGCGAATTTAGCCGGCGAACTTGAAGATTTGGCTTTTCTTTATCTCCGTCCTCAGGAATTTAAATGGTTGGAAGAAAATGTCAAAGAAAAATACGAAGAGAGAGAAAAATACCTGGAAAAAGTCAAAGAAATTATTGAAAAGGCGCTCAAGGAAAATAAAATTGAACCGGTTAAAATAGACATTCGCGCCAAACGCTACGCCAGTTTGTACAAAAAACTTCTCCGTTTTGACATGAATCTGGAGCAAATCTATGACTTGGCGGCGTTGAGAATCATCCTTAAAACTGTTGAGGAATGCTACGCGACTCTGGGAATTATTCATCAGCTCTGGCCGCCGCTTCCCGGCAAAATCAAAGATTATATCGCCTTGCCGAAGCCGAACGGTTATCGCTCCCTTCACACCACGGTTTTTTGCCTTGATAACAAGCCAACCGAGTTTCAAATCCGCACTCAGGAAATGCACGATGAAGCGGAAAACGGCATTGCCGCTTATTGGGCTTATGCTCAGGCAAAAGGGACAAAAGAATATCGGGAAACAAAGCCGATTTTTGCCGAGAAAAAAGAACTGGCTTGGGTCCAGCAATTAAAAGAATGGCAAAAAGGCGTTGCCGGTTCCGAAGAATTTATTCAATCGCTTAAAATTGATTTTTTTAAAGACCGGATTTTCACCATCACGCCAAAAGGCGAAGTCATTGATTTGCCGGCCGGCTCAACGCCGGTGGATTTCGCTTACGCCATTCACACGGAAATCGGCGACCAGTGTATCGGCGCCAAAGTAAATAATAGGATTGTCTCTTTGGAACATCAGCTGCAATCCGGCGATATGGTGGAAATTTTAATCCAGAAAAGCAAAAAACCTTCGGAAGATTGGCTGAAATTCGTCAAAACTGATTTAGCTAAGCGGCGAATTAAATCAGCCACTCGCCAATCTTCTCCTCTTTTTAAGAAAGAGATGTCGCAGACCGAATTCAAAATTATCGCCGAAGACCGGGTTGGCTTGTTAAAAGACATCACCACTGCCATCTCTGGTTCTCATATCAACATCACCAAGGTATTTGTTCCTCAAACAACCCATTTTCCGGTTCTCAGAATCCGTTGCGCTGTTCGGGACAGAGAAAAAATTGAAAAATTGATTTTGAAAATTAAGAAAATTAAAGGAGTGAAAGAAGTGAGCTATAAACTTATCTAAATTTCTAATTTCTGAAAAATATGCTACTATACTATTCGCGCCCGGGTGCTGGAATTGGCAGACAGGATGGACTCAAAATCCATTGACCGCAAGGTCGTGAGAGTTCAAGTCTCTCCCCGGGCACCAGAACTATTGACAAAGACAATACGCCCGTTATCATTTCAGCAGAAACTTGAAAGGAGGTGAGTAGAGTGAAAACAACACTTACCCTTGATGAGCTTCTCCAACGAATAAGAAAACTCCCCAGAGATAAAGACACCGGCGATATCTGTGAAGAGTTAGATCTTCTCCGAGACAATGTTATAACAGAGGAAGAATTCAAAGAAAGAGTTAGGCAGATATTGGGCCTAAACAATAACTAAGAGGGGGTACAAATGAAAAGTTCGTTGGGGGGGGAAATCAAAAAGCCCCGGTTAATCAAATCAATTATCCAATGCCGGGGCTTCTTTTATTTTCGCTTCCGGAGATGGCAATAATTTTCTGATAATAATCACGCTTATCAATCCGATAACCGCGCCTCCCAAAATATCGCTTGGCCAGTGAACGCCGACAAAAATTCTGGCAATTCCCATTACTGAAACCGCTATTAAAAATTTCCAGCCCCATTTTCTGTTGAGATAAAAAACCGCCAAAGCCAGAGCGAAAAAAGCCGCGCTATGCCCCGAAGGAAAAGAACCGCTTGTGGCGTGATTTATTAACGGCTCAATTCCCAAAACCGCGAAGGGTCGGGGATGATAATAAAAAAATCTGATTACTTCGGTAATGATACCGCGGGAAAGTATTACCGAGAGCGCGGCCAGCGAAGCGAAATAAATCCTCTGCCGCCAGTTTTTTTCTTTAAGCAATAAAATTAAGAAAATGAAAACTAATAAATAGCCCAAGTAAGAGGCGAAAAGAATCCCAAGCCAATCAAAAAGCCAGAACTTGTGGGATAGACCGCTAATAAATTGAAAGAGGGACGAGTCAAAAGCCATTAAATTGAAAGATTGAAAGATTGAAAGATTGAAAATTAATCTTTTAATTTTTCAATTATCAATCTAGCAATAAATTACCGCTTCACAAACGGCAACAGCGCCATAAACCGCGCTCTTTTAATCGCTTGAGCCAGCGCTCTTTGGTGTTTGGCGCAGGTACCGGTGTGCCGGGGGTCAATAATCTTCCCCTGTCCGGAAATAAAACGTTTCAGGAGTTCAATTTCCTTATAATCAATCGTTCTTAAGTTTTGGGAACAAAAAAAGCACTGACGCATAAATAAAATAGTAATTGAAAGATTGGAAAATTGCAAGATTGAAAATTATTGAAGATTTTGCTATAAAGTTAACATTGTTTCGCTCCTATCGTCTAGTCCGGTCTAGGACGCCAGGTTTTCATCCTGGTAACTCGGGTTCAAATCCCGATGGGAGCACTTCGACAAGCTCAGTGCAAGCACCACAATAATAATGAAAATTCTCGCCATTGAAACTTCCTGCGATGAAACCGCGATTGCTTTGGTTTCCGCCTCCGGAGGTTTGAAAAATCCGCGATTTAAAATTCTAAAAAACCTCGTGGCTTCACAGATAAAAATCCACCGACCTTTCGGCGGAATCGTGCCAACTCTCGCTAAAAGAGAACATATTAAGAACTTACCGATTCTTTTTAATAAGATTCTAAAAGCTAAAAGCTATAAGCTAAAAGCTGATTTAATCGCCGTTACTGTCGGGCCTGGTCTCGAGCCGGCTTTATGGACAGGAATTAATTTTGCGAAAGAACTAAAAGCTAATTTAATCGGCGTTAGCCATCTGGAAGGTCATCTCTACTCTTTTTTGCTTAAACAAAAAAGAGCAAATTCCAAATTCCAAGTTCCAAGTTCCAAAAAATTGTTCCCGGCAGTCGCATTGCTTGTGAGCGGCGGACACACGATTTTACTCAAAATGGATTCGCTTACTAAATGTAAGAAGCTCGGCGAGACGCGGGACGACGCCGTCGGCGAAGCGTTCGACAAAGTGGCGCGGCTTTTAAAACTGCCTTATCCCGGCGGCCCGGAAATCGAGAAATTGGCGGAAAAGGGCGATGCCGAAGCGATTGCTTTTCCGCGACCGATGCTCGACCAAAAAAATTACGACTTCAGTTTTTCAGGACTGAAAACTTCAGTACTCTATTATCTGCGCGACCAAAACCTAAAAGCTAAAAGCTATAAGCTAAAAGCTAATGTATCCGCCAGCTTTCAAAAAGCCGCTTTTGATGTTTTAATTTCTAAAACCCTGCGCGCCGCGAAAGAATTTAAAGCCAAATCAATTATGATTTCCGGCGGAGTAGCATCAAGTAATTCCTTGAGGAATTACTTGAAATTAAGAATGAAGAATGAAGAATTAAGAATTAATTTAATCATTCCGCCGAAAAATTTCTGCCTTGACAATGCGGCGATGATTGCCGCCGCGGGATACATAAATTATCTTCGGAAGAAAAAACGCGAATTGGTCGCAAACGGAAATCTAACGATATGAATTTTCAATTAAAGAATCTTGACTGGAAATTAAATTTCGCCGTTCTGTTTCTGGCTTTGGCAAGTTTGGTGAGTTTGCTCGGCGCTAAACCAGAGCTTTTTTGGAAACAATTAATCTGGTGGGTTGTCGGGATTACTCTAATTTTTTTAATCATCGGTTTTGACTGGCGGCCTTTTATTAATTACCGCGGCGTTGTTTTAGGGATTTATTTTGCGGTAATCGCCCTTCTTTTATTGACTTTTCTTTTTGCGCCGACCATCAGAGGAACAAGGGGTTGGCTGGTGCTGGGTTCTTTTCAGCTCCAAGCTTCGGAATTCGCGAAAATATCTTTAATTATTTTATACGCGATTTTTTTCAGCCGGCGGCACATCGGCATTGCCCGCGTTTCCAATCTGATGGTCTCGTTTGTTTACTTTATTGTTCCGGCGGTTCTGGTGGCGATTCAGCCGGATTTCGGTTCGGTTCTTATCCTTTTCTCTGTCTGGTTCGGTTTTCTATTGGTCTCGGGTATTCGTTGGCGGCATCTGGCGCTGATGCTCATTATCTTCGCCGTTTCCGGTTTATTCATGTGGCACAACGTATTAAAGGATTATCATAAAGAAAGAATTTTAGGGATGCTCTTCCCCGCTCGTGACGCTTTAGGAATTAACTATAGCGTTATTCAATCAAAAATCGCCATTGGTTCGGCTGGACTCTTTGGAAAGGGATTCGGCCAGGGCACGCAGGTTCAATTGGGATTTTTGCCAGAAGCTCAAACCGACTTTATTTTTTCTGCCGTTGTTGAAGAATGGGGGCTAATTGCCGCCAGCCTGCTGATTGTCGCTTTCGCTGTTCTACTCTTTAGAATCATCAAGGTCGGCTTGGCTTCCAATAATAATTTCAACCGATTCGTCTGTCTGGGCGCCGCAATACTTTTTATTGCGCATTTTGTTTTAAATGTCGGTTCAAATTTGGGATTGACGCCGGTAATCGGCGTAACTTTCCCTTTTTTAAGTTACGGCGGCTCGTCTTTGTTGACTAATCTAATGCTAATTGGCATAATTCAATCAATAAAAGCAAGGGGGTAAACCAATGCTGATAAAAGAAAAAGTTTTTGGCGCGGGGGGATTTTTTTTATGCTTAATTTTGTTGGGTTATTTTTTTTATCTGCTTCAGCCGGCTTCCGGAGAGGCGGAGGAAAAAACGATTATAATTTATCAAGGAACGGGACTTGCGGAAATCGCCGACCAACTTTATTCTTCCGGCCTTATCCGTTCAAAAAACGCCTTTAAAATCTACACTTTTATTTCGGGGCAAGCCGCCCGGCTTAAACCCGGAAAATATAATTTTGTTGAAAACCTCTCGGTTCCGACTATTGCCGAAATTTTGGCGGCCGGACCGCAGGAAATTTCCGTCACCATCGTTCCGGGCGCGACCATCAAAGAGATTGGCGACAAATTAAACGATTTGGGAATCATTGAAAAGAACGCGCTCGTAAATTTTGATTTTAAGCCGCTCAAAGAAAAATACGGATTTTTGGACAAGGCCATAATCCTTGAAGGATTTCTTTTGCCCGATACTTACTACTTTCTTCCCGACTCAAAACCAGAGACGGTTATAAAGAAAATTCTTGATAATTTCAGAGAAAAAGTCTTATCTTTACTATCCACAGCAAATCCCCAATCGGGGTTGACAAACAGCGGCGATTTGTTAAGATTACTGAATCTTGCCTCTCTTTTGGAAAAAGAAGTTCCTTTTGACGACGAACGGCAAATTGTGGCGGGAATTTTGGAAAAACGCCTCAAAGCCGGGATGCCGCTCCAGGTTGACGCGACCATTGTTTATATAAAATGCGCCGGTAAGTTTTTAAACTGTCCGCCCTTGAAAGAGGAGGATTATAAAATTAAATCCGCTTACAATACTTATCTTTATCCGGAACTTCCGCCAACACCGGTTAGCAATCCCGGGCTTGACGCCATAAAAGCCGCCTTTACCCCTATAAAATCGGATTACTGGTATTATCTTTCCGACCCAAAAACCAAAAGAACGATATTTTCAAAAACACTTGACGAACACAATCAAAATAGGTTTAAATATCTATTAAATAAATAGTATTGACCTCAAAGAAACTGCCTGAATCAGCGGAAAGTTTTTTTGCGTTTTTTATATTATGTCGTCCTCGCCTAATAATTTGCCTACTAAAATTTTTTCTTCCCATCCCGGCCCTTCCGGGCTCTTTATCAAACAGCCGTTTTTAGCCGACCTTCAACTTTATTCCTGGAAATGGTTCGTGGAAAAAGGACTGAAAGAACTGTTCCGGGAAATTTCTCCTATTAAAGATTATTCCGGAAAAGACCTGGAGCTTTATTTTGTTGACCATTATTTTGACAATCCGAAATACGACGAGGAAACCGCCAGGTCCAAAGATTTGACCTTTGAGGCGCCCTTGCGTGCTAAAGTTAAATTAATCAACCACCGCACCAAAGAGACCAAGGAGCAGGAGGTCTATTTAGGCGATTATCCGATGATGACCGGACGCGGCACCTTTGTCATTAACGGCGTAGAAAGAGTGGTTGTTTCCCAGCTGATTCGTTCCGCCGGAGTTTATTTTACGGCTGAAATTTTCAGAGGTCGCAAACTCTTCGGCGCTAAAGTTATCCCCTCCCGCGGCGCCTGGCTGGAATTTGAAACCGACCCTGACGGACTGATTGGCGTAAAAATCGACCGTCACCGCAAAGTACCGGTGACGGACGTTTTAAGAGTTTTCGTCGCTCCCGACGGCCGTTCAAAATTAAAAACTAACGAAGAAATCTTAAAAACCTTCAGCGACGTTGATACCGGTTCCCTGAAATTTATTGAAGCCACCCTCAAAAAAGACCCGGCCAAAACCCATTTAGAGTCCTACGTGGAAATTTATAAACGACTCCGGCCGGGCGATTTGGCCACTCCGGAAAACGCCAAAGGACTGATTGATGCGATGTTCCGGCGACTCGACCGCTATAGTCTCTCGGCGGTCGGCCGATTTAAACTTAACCAAAGATTGGGAATTAAAAATAAAGACGTTCAGCTTCTGGATCTTGAAGATTTAATTCTTATTACCAAAGAACTCATCCGCCTTAATAACGACATTTTGGCCGAACCCGATGATATCGACCAGTTGGGAAATAGACGGGTAAAAGCGGTTGGAGAATTAATTTATGACCGGCTTCATGTCGGTTTTGCCCGGCTAAGAAGGGTTGTCCAAGACCGGATGTCAACGCTTGACATCAATATGCTGACGCCAATTCAGCTGATTAACGCCAGGACTTTGGTGGCGGTGGTCAAAGAATTTTTGAGCACCTCTCAACTTTCGCAGTTCATGGACCAGGACAACATCTTGGCTGAACTGGAGCACAAGCGCCGACTTTCCTCAATGGGACCGGGCGGCCTGACCCGAGAACGGGCGAAGTTTGAAGTTCGCGATGTTCACAGTTCCCATTACGGAAGAATTTGCCCGATTGAAACGCCGGAGGGACCGAATATCGGCTTAATCAGCCATTTAGCCAGCTTTGCCCGATTGAATGAATTCGGGTTTTTAGAAACCCCGTATCTTAAAGTCAAAAACGGCAGAGTGACTGACGAACTCGTTTGGTTCAACGCTTTAGATGAAGAAAAACACAAAATCGCCCAGGGCAGCACTCTTTTGGACAACCAGAAGAGAATCGTCAATAAAATCGTTGAAAGCCGAATCTACGGAGAACCGGGCACTTGTCTGCGAGAAGAAGTTGAATTTATTGATGTGGCTCCCAATCAATCCATCAGCGTTGCCACTTCGCTGATTCCTTTTCTTGAACACGACGACGCGAACAGGGCGCTGATGGGGAGTAATATGCAACGTCAAGCCGTGCCTTTAATCAAACCTGAACCGCCATTAGTCGGCACCGGTATGGAGGAAAAAGTCGCCCACGATTCAGGAAGATTGATAATCGCTGAAGAGGATGGCACGGTAACAGAGGTTGACGCTAATCACATCGCCGTCAAAAGCGGGGAGAAAATCAAACATTATACCCTTCATAAAACAAGACGGTCTAATGATTACACTTGTATTAACCAAAAACCATTGGTTGAAAAAGGGCAAAAAGTGAAAAAGGGCGAAATTATCGCCGACGGTCCGTCTACGGCCAATGGTGTTTTAGGGCTAGGGCAAAATCTTCCGGTGGCTTTTCTCTCTTGGGAAGGCGCGAATTTTGAAGACGCCATTGTTCTTTCCGAGAGAGTGGTAAAAGAGGATATCTTCACCTCCGTTCACATTAAAGATTTCTATTGCGATGTCAGGGACACAAAACTCGGTCCGGAAATCACCACCCATGACATCCCCAATGTTTCCGAAGAAAAACTCAGAAACTTAGACGGGGAAGGAGTTATCAGAATCGGCGCTGAGGTGAAAGCCGGCGATATTTTGGTCGGCAAAATCTCTCCCAAGGGCGAAACCGAGTTAAGTTCTGAAGAAAAACTGCTTCGGGCGATTTTCGGCGAAAGAGCTCACGACATCAAAGACACTTCGCTGGTTCTGCCTCACGGCGAAGCGGGCCGGGTAATCAATATTAAAATTTTTTCCCGCGAGCGGGGCGATAAACTTGAGCCGGGCGTAATAAAAAGAATTCAAGTAGAAGTGGCGCAAATCAGAAAAGTGAAAGCCGGCGACAAATTAGCCGGCCGACACGGCAACAAAGGCGTCATTTCCCAGATAAGACCGGTTGAAGATATGCCTTATTTAGAAGACGGAACGCCTGTTGACATCATTCTTAATCCCTTAGGCGTTGCTTCAAGAATGAATCTCGGTCAGATTTTAGAAACTCATCTGGGATTGGCAGCGCAAAAACTCGGCTACCGGGCAATTTCTCCGGTTTTTGTCGGCGCTACTGAAAAGGATATTGAGCAGGAACTTCAGAAAGCCGGCTTTCCGGCATCAGGCAAACTGACGCTTTACGACGGCCGCACCGGCGAAAAATTTCCTCAGCCGATTACGGTCGGCTACATTTATATGATGAAACTTAACCACTTGGTTGAAGATAAAATCCATATGCGTTCCATCGGCCCTTATTCGTTGATTACTCAACAACCCCTCGGCGGAAAAGCTCAGTTCGGCGGACAACGTTTCGGCGAAATGGAGGTCTGGGCTCTGGAAGCTTACGGCTCCGCTTATTCTCTTCAAGAGATGCTGACCATTAAATCCGACGATGTTTTGGGCAGGGCCGCCACTTTTGAAGCCATCATCCGGAACGAAAAAATAAGAAGTCCCAATATTCCTTCGGCTTTTAACGTGTTAATTAGCGAGATAAAAGCTTTAGGATTAAATATCGCGCCAATTAAAAAACCTGAAGCGCGTAAAACGAAAAACGTGGAAACATAATGACGGATTTTGACTCTCTAAAAATAAAAATCGCTTCTCCCGAAGAAATCCAGCGTTGGTCTTCCGGCGAAGTCACCAAATCGGAAACCATCAATTACCGAACCCAGCGTCCGGAAAAGGACGGACTTTTTTCCGAGCGGATTTTCGGTCCCACCAAGGATTACGAATGTTATTGCGGCAAATACCGCCGGATTCGCTATAAAGGAATAACTTGCGACCGCTGCGGCGTTGAAGTGACCCGTTCAATCGTCCGTCGGGAAAGAATGGGGCATATCAATTTGGCGGCTCCGGTCGCTCACATCTGGTTTCTTAAAAGCATTCCTTCAAGAATCGGATTCTTTCTTGACTTGCCTTTGCAAAAATTGGTGAAAGTAATTTATTACGCCGCTTAC
Source organism: uncultured Candidatus Saccharibacteria bacterium (assembly GCA_964364125.1). Taxonomy (GTDB): domain Bacteria; phylum Patescibacteriota; class Minisyncoccia; order UBA6257; family UBA9933; genus CAYIKS01. Next base: position 16,618 of record CAYIKS010000004.1, on the reverse strand, counting down.
ATAGTCGTAAAAATTGATGAAGGAAATAAAAAGAAAACCCTAGAGGAGGTAGACCGCGAGTTCAAATCGCGAAAGAAAACATTGGCTAAAGACAAAATAAAGCTCAAAGAACTAGAAACGGCGACCAATCAAACAAAAGAAGAGTTAAATTCGCTTGCTGTCGGAAAAGTTCTGAACGAAACGGAATATTTTAATCTCAGTCGGCGTTTCGGAAACATCTTTGAAGCCGGCAACGGCGCTGAGGCGGTCAGAAAAATATTTGAAGGGATTGATTTAAAGAAAATGACTTCAAAGATTGAAGCCGAACTTGAAAAAACCAAGGAAATAGGCAAAGAAAAAAGATTGCTCTATAAATTAAGAATGGTCCGTTCTTTTATAAAAAACGAGATGAGGCCGGAATGGATGATTTTGACTGTCCTGCCGGTACTTCCGCCGGACTTGCGGCCCATGGTGGCTTTGGACGGCGGCCGCTTTGCCAGTTCGGATTTGAATGATTTATATCGCCGGGTCATTAACCGCAACAACCGGCTTAAAAAACTTCTTGAGATAAAAGCGCCGGAGGTGATTATCACCAACGAAAAAAGAATGCTTCAGGAGGCGGTTGACGCTTTAATTGACAACTCGGCCCGCTTTGGTATTCAGCAGCAACTTTCTTCCCAACGCCGGCCCTTGAAGTCCTTGGCCGACGTTCTGAAAGGTAAACAAGGAAGATTCAGGCAGAATCTTCTGGGGAAAAGAGTGGATTATTCCGGTCGCTCGGTGATTGTCGTCGGTCCGGAGCTTAAACTTAACGAATGCGGATTGCCGAAAAAACTCGCCTTAGAACTCTTCAGGCCTTTTGTGCTTAATAAAATTCTTGAACGGGGAATGGCTTACAACATCAGAAACGCCAATCGCCTGATTGAACAGGCGGGTCCGGAAATCTGGGCAATTTTGGAAGAAGTGATTACCGATAAAAAAGTTCTCCTTAACCGCGCTCCAACTCTTCACCGTTTGGGTATTCAAGCGTTTAAGCCGGTTCTTATTGAAGATTTGGCAATCAGAATTCCACCGATGGTCTGCAGCGCCTTCAACGCCGACTTTGACGGCGACCAGATGGCGGTTCATCTGCCGCTTACTGACGAAGCTCAAAAAGAGGCGAGCTCCAGAATGCTTTCATCAATAAACATTCTTAAACCGGCGACCGGCGACCCAATCACTGTTCCTTCTCAAGACATTGTTTTGGGTTGTTATTATCTGACCAAAATCAAACCCCGTCCAAATTCCGAAAAGGGAAAAAATAAAATATTCTCCAGCGCTGAAGAAGCGGTGCTCGCTTATGAATTTGGCGAAATTGAGATTAATGAGCCAATCAAAGTAAAAATAAATGAAGAGATGCTGGAAACCGGCTGCGGGAGAATAATTTTCAATTCCGCTCTCCCCGATGATTTCGGTTTTATTAATGAAATGATGAATAGGAAACAGCTCCAAAAAACAGTGGCGGTTTTGATTGATAAATACGGCGTTGAAGACATATGGAAAATCCTGGATAAAATCAAAAGTTTGGGATTTCAGTACGCCACCCGTTCGGGAATAAGTTGGGGAATGGCCGACCTTTCAATACCGCCGGAAAAAGCGAAAATTTTTGAGGCGGCCGAAAAAGAAACGGCTCTAATCAGAAAACAATACGAAGACGGCTTACTGACGGATTCCGAACGCCGAACGAGAATCATCGCTGTCTGGGATAAAATCAGAGAAAAAATCGCTGAAATCGTGCCAAAAAATATAGACCCTTTTGGTTCCGTGTATGCCATTATTGATTCCGGAGCGCGCGGCGGCTCTTGGGCTCAACAGCCGACTCAGATGATGGGCATGAAAGGATTGGTGCAAAATCCAAAAGGCGAAACCATTGAGCTTCCCATTAAATCCTCTTATAAGGAGGGTTTGAGCGTATTGGAATTTTACATCAATACCCACGGCGCCCGAAAAGGATTGATTGACACGGCCCTGAAGACCGCCTCAGCCGGTTATCTGACGAGACGTCTGGTCAACGTAGCTCAGGACTTAATAATCAAAGAAAGGGACTGCGGCACCACCGAGGGCATTACCATCCATCGGAGCGACAGCGCTGAATACGGCTATTCCTTCAGCCAAAGGGTGTTCAGCCGCGTTGCCGCTGAAGACATAAAAATTAAAAATAAGACGCTCGTCAAAACCGGCGCCGTAATTGACCGCAAAACTGCCGACTTGATTGACGGTTCCAAAATTGAAACGGTTAAGGTCTACTCGCCTTTAACCTGTAAGAGTTCCTTTGGTATTTGTTCAAAATGTTACGGTCTTGATTTGGGCCGGGCCGAACCGGCTAAAATCGGGGAAGCAATAGGCATTGTGGCCGCTCAATCCATCGGAGAACCAGGAACTCAATTAACCCTGAGAACTTTCCACACCGGCGGCGTGGCCGGGCTGGATATCACTCATGGTCTGCCTCGGGTGGAAGAATTATTTGAAGCCCGTCTGCCTAAAGGTAAAGCGATTTTAGCCGAAGACGACGGAGTCATTGAAGACATTGAAGAACGGGGTTTGCTGAAAGTAATTAAGCTTAAAATTTTAAAACTCTCAGGAAAAAAAGGGGTCAAAAAGAAAAAAATCATTGAATATCCCCTTCCCCGAACCACCGTGGTTTACGCGGAACCGAAACAAAAAGTTTCAAGGGGCGACCAGCTCTCAGAGGGCAGCTTGGACCTTCAGGAACTTTTCAAATTCCGCGGCAAAGAAGCGGTTGAACGCTATTTACTCAACGAAGTCCAAAAGATTTATTTCTCCGAAGGCAGCGCCATTCACGACAAACATATTGAGATAATCGTCAGGCAAATGTTTTCTCGTTTAATAATTAAAGACGCGGGCGACAGTGATTTCGTTATCGGAGAAATGGTTGAGAAAGCAAAATTCGCGGAGATAAACCGCGGGTTGAAAAAAAGGGGCAAGCGGCCGGCTCAAGCGAAACAATTGCTGATGGGCATCAGCAAAGTATCGCTTTCCGTGGAAAGCTTCCTTTCGGCCGCCTCTTTTCAAGAGACGGCCCATGTTTTGATTTCAGCGGCCAGCGAAGGCAAGACCGACCCGCTGAAAGGTCTTAAGGAAAATGTTATTATTGGAAGATTAATCCCGGCCGGAACCGGATATAAGGAAGATTAATTTTTCAATCTTGCAATCTTGTAATTTTTCAATTAATATTTTCGTATGGAAAAAGAACCAAAAGATTACGAAATCGGGTTTTTGCTCAAAGACGAGAAAGATTCTGAAGAAGTTTCAGAAATTCTAAATCGTCATCAGGCGACGCTCATTAAGCCAGAAGAACGTTTGCCAAATATTCGACTCGCCTACCCGATAAAAAAAGAAAATTTTGCCTTTTTCGGTTATTTTCATTTTTCCGCCAACCCGAATCGCTTAAAAGAATTGGAAGAAGAATTAAAACTCAATAAAAAGCTTATGAGGTTTATTATCATTTCCCAGCCGGCAACGGGCGTTCCTCGTCAACCGTTTATTAAACCCAGAAGAAGAATTGTTCCGATGGCACCGACTAAAACAATTGAGCCGGCCCAACCAATCAAAAAAGTCGAACCCGCTCCAATATTAAGCAATGAAGAGTTGGAGAAAAAATTGGAAGAAATACTAAAATAAATGAATCTCAACAAGGTTTTTATCCTCGGCCGTTTGACCGCTGACCCGCAGCTGAGAACCACGTCTTCGGGCCAACAGGTGACGAGTTTTGGCGTGGCGACCAATCGCGTCTGGACTGATAAAAGCGGCAGCCGGCAGGAAGAAGCCGAGTTCCATAATGTGGTTGTTTGGGGCAGACAAGCGGAAATTGCCACTCAATTTTTGACAAAAGGAAGTTTGGTTTTGATAGAAGGCCGTTTGCGAACCAGGACCTGGCAAAACAATCAAGGCCAGAACGTAAAAACAACCGAAATAATCTGCGAGAGAATGCAGCTCGGCCCCCGTCCTGCTGCAGCCGGATTCAAAAAACCCGCTGCGCCCGAAGAGGCGGCCGGCGCCCCGTTGAAAGAAGAGTTGCCGGAAATTGAAATCGACGAGGGAGATATAAAGGCCGAAGACCTGCCTTTTTAAAATGTATCGTTTCTTTGAAATGATTCCCGGCCTTTTGGCTTGGAGCACTATTGTTTTAATGTTTTTTGTGTCTTGGTTGCTGCCGGTTTGGGCGGCGATTTTTATTATTCTCTTTGATATCTATTGGCTTCTTAAAACCGTTTATCTTTCTTTCCATCTCCGCGCCACCTTCAAAAAAATGCGCGAAAACTTAAAGATTAATTGGTTAGAAAAATTAAAGTCAATGGTCAGTGGTCAATGGCCAAGTGTTTATCATCTTGTTATTCTCCCGATGTATAAAGAACCCTACGAAGTGGTGAAGGAATCGTTTGAAAGTTTAATAAAAGTCAATTATCCCAAAGATAAATTTATTGTGGTTTTGGCAACCGAAGAACGCGCCCGCCTTCGCCAAGGCTACGGCGGGCAAGCCGGCGAAGATGTTATTGAAACCTCTAAAAAAATAGAGCAGGAATTTGACGATAAGTTTTTTAAATTTTTAATTACAGCTCATCCGGCTAATCTTCCCGGTGAAATCCCGGGCAAGGGTTCAAACCAAACCTGGGCCGCCAAAGAAGTAAAAAAACTGATTATTGATTCGCTCCAGATTCCCTATGAAAATATTCTTGTTTCTGTTTTTGACGTTGACACTCAGGTTCTGCCGGAATACTTCGGCATCCTCACTTACTCTTTCTTAACCTGCGAAAATCCCCAACGTACCTCTTTTCAGCCCATTCCCCTTTTTACCAACAATATTTTCCAGGCGCCGGCTCTGGCTCGGGTTATCGCTTTTTCCTCAACCTTCTGGCATATGATTCAACAATCCAGGCCCGAAAGACAAACCACTTTCTCTTCTCATTCAATGCCTTTTCAGGCGATTGTTGACATTGGATTTTGGAACACTGAAATCGTTTCCGAGGACTCACAGGTTTTCTGGCAGTGTTTTCTCCATTACAACGGCGATTGGAGGGTGAAGCCGCTTTTTTATCCGGTTTCAATGGACGCCAACGTGGCGAAAACCTTCTGGCAGACGATGTTAAATCAATACAAACAACAACGGCGCTGGGGTTGGGGCTGCGAAAACATCCCCTATTTTCTTAGCGGTTTCATAAAAAATAAGAATATCCCCTTCCGCAAAAAGACCTATTGGGGCTTTGTTGTAATTGAAAGTTTTCATTCCTGGGCGACCAACGCTTTGCTTATTTTCGCTCTTGGCTGGCTGCCGATTATTCTGGGCGGACCGGATTTTAATTTTACTTTGCTTTCTTATAATCTTCCGCAGCTGACGAGAATAATTTTGACTTTGGCAATGGTCGGAATATCTACTTCAATAGTGTTAAGTATTATTCTCTTACCGCCTAAACCAAACTGGTTTAAGAGTTGGCATTATATCCTCTACAGCGTCCAATGGCTTTTTATACCGCTGACTTTGATAATTTTCGGCGCTTTTCCGGGACTGGAAGCCCAAACCCGACTGATGCTCGGCGGTAAATTCCGCCTCGGTTTTTGGGTAACGCCGAAACACCGCTGAAAATTATTCCAAGTGTATCTCTTTTTGAAAACCGTCCAACCGGTTTTTAAGCAACAGATAATTTTCTAAATCAGGATTTTTCTGTATAATTGAAACCGCGGCTTCGCGGGCTTCCTTTACGATTTCAGGATTTTGCAGCGACCTCATCGCCAAATCGGGAATGCCGGTTTGCGATTCGCCCAAAAATTCTCCGGGTCCCCGAATTGCCAAATCTTTTTCCGCCAGTTCAAATCCGTTTTTGGCGTCTATTAAAGAACGGAGTCGCTTGAAAATATCTTGCGATTTAAATTCGGTAAACAAAAAACAAAATGACTGATGCTCGCCTCTGCCCACTCGACCCCTAAATTGATAAAGCTGGGCCAGACCGAAACGCTCGGCGCTTTCAATCATCATAATGGCGGCGTTGGGAACATCCACTCCGACCTCAATAACGGAGGTGGAAACCAAAACATCTATTTTCCCCCGCTTAAAATTTTTCATAATTTCCTCTTTTTCTTTGGCGCGCATTTTTCCGTGAAGCATCGCCACTCTTAAATCCGGAAAAACCTTCTTGGACAGTTTTTCGTATTCTTCTTTAACCGACTTCAATTCCCATTTCTGCCATTGGCTAAAATCCGCGACAGAGTCGTCTTCTTCGGAGGGTTCTATTCTCGGACAAATCACAAAAACCTGCCTGCCTTTTTTAACCTGGCCGCGGATAAAAGCGTACGCTTTATCGCGGTTTTCCGGAGCGACGATTTTGGTGATTATTTCTTTTCGGCCTTTCGGCAGTTCGTCTATAATCGATAAATCCAAATCGCCGAAAACTGTCAATGTCAAGGTTCTTGGAATCGGCGTTGCCGACATGCTTAAGAAATGCGGCAGCGTTCCGGTTTTTCCCGAAATGAGCCGCGCTCTCTGGCGTACGCCGAACCTGTGCTGTTCGTCGATAACAATAAAAGCCAAATCGCTAAATTTAACGTTTTTTTGAATTAAAGAATGGGTGCCGAAAATTATTCTTATTCCACCTGATTGGATTTTTTTTATCATTTCCGCTTTTTTAAATTCGTTTTCCAATCCATCGCCGTAAAAAATTTTGCCGGTCGAAGAGGTTATCAGTCCGGCACCGCCGGAAAAACTGGGAAAAAATTTTTTAAACGTCTGATAATGCTGTCTGGTTAAAATCTCGGTCGGCGCCATAAAAGCCGTTTGTTTACCCTGAGCCGAGTCGAAGGGCTTGGCCACCGTCAAAGCCGCCAAAATCGCAACAATGGTTTTGCCGGAACCAACGTCGCCCTGAAGCAGCCGGTTCATGGGTCGGGGTTTTTCCAAATCTTTCAAAATTTCCCATAAAGATTTTTTTTGAGAAAGAGTCAGCTCAAAAGGAATTTTTTTGAGAAGTCCTTTCACAAAATCCAAATCTGTTTTAAACGGATGGGATTTTTGCCGGGCCAATCTCAACTTTTCCCGCAGATTGAGAAGCTGCAAATAAAAAAGGTCCTCAAAGGCGAATCTCTCTTTGGCTGTCCTCGCTTTTTTGGCATCTTCCGGAAAATGGATTTTGCGCAAGGCGTCGTTGATTCCCAAAATTCCGTATTTTTCCAAAATTTCCAGGGGCAACGGCTCGATAAGCGGCTCTAAATCGTCTAATATCGGCTTTATCAAATATCTCAAACCCTTTGAGGTAAGTCCCCTTGTTTCAGGATAAATCGGCACCAAGCGGCCGGTGTGTTTAAGGTTCTCATTCGCTTCGGCTTCCATTATCCGATTGTTAATCAATTCGTATGTCGGATGCGACAAACAAATGCCGCCGCCTTTCGTTTGGACGACTTTTCCGGCTAAACTTACCAGCCGCCCCCTTTTTAAAATCGCAAGCAAAAATCTTTGATTGAACCAAATCGCTTTTACGCTACCGGTGTCATCGGAAATTACCGCTTCAATAATGAACATCCGGCGCTTCCAGGACTTGCGCGGCTTGATTTCTTTAATAACGCCCTGGATTGTCGCTTGCTGACCGACCGTTAAGTCGGCGATTTTGGAAATTTCGGAAAAGTCCTCGTAGCGAAAAGGAAAATGCCAAAGCAAATCCTTTACCGTTACGATGTTAAAATGCTTCAGTTTTAACAAAAATTTCGGCCCAATGCCTTTTATTTCGGAAAGAGGAGTTTCAATTTTAATCATTTTATTGATTGAATTATAAAACTAATTGCCTGAAATAAAAATACTCCGATAGCCATCGGAGTATTTTTATTTTGGTGCCCTCGAGAAGAATCGAACTCCTATTCCGGGATCCGCAATCCCGTGTCCTATCCGTTGAACGACGAGGGCTTAAAAACGTATCAATCTTGAAACCGAGTCCAGCAACGACGGCTCGATGGTTTTCTGTTTCAGGAATTTCAGAAGGAACGCTTTGATTTTTTCTTCGTCGGCGGAATGGATGTTGATTTTCAAAAACGGGCTCAAACGGGATTTAAATTTCAAAACCAATTCTTTATTATCCTCTCCAGCTGAAAGAATGTCAAAATAATCAATGTCGGAATAGGGATAAAATTTATTTCTTATTGTTTCGCCTTTAGGCAAACCGATGCTAATCCCTTTTTCGTCAAGTTTGAATTCCCAAATCGACGGAAATCGGTCGGCCAATTTAATGACTATTATCCAGGCAAGCACCACGAAAACCGCGAAAAGAAAATTTCTCTGCCAGATTGCCAAAGCAAACAGAATTATCGCCGCAATCAAACTCAACCAATACCAGGAAACGTCTTTGCGGCGATATTCGTATTCCGGCGCCTGCCAGGCGATTCCCGAAAATTTGGAAATTTTTATTTCTCCTTCGGAAATAACCTTTTCAGCTTTTTTCTCTTTTTTAATTCTTTTTATCTCTCGCATTTTTAAATTTTAATTTTTTCGCATCGTGAAGCAAGACTAACCAATTCTTCTTTAGTAAACGCGTCTTGAGCGCAGGGATATAAAATATTGTCTTCTTTATAAATATGATCTCTTAAAAGATAAATCACGGCTTGCGTATTCTCTTTAAGTTTAGTTTCATTGTTTTCCTGCAAAGCTTCTCTCATTTTGACAAGATAATCACTTTTAGCAGCGTGTTCTAATAACATCATACCGATAGGTCCGCCTTCATTTGGTATGCCTTTTTTTTCTAGGGCAGGGAATAAAACTTGTTCTTCCTTCTGATGATGGGGTTCTGCAAATGTTTCTGTAAAGCGTAGAAATTCTTCTACTTTTGCGTAGTTAATTATTGGTTGATTAATTACATTCTCCAGATCGTTAAGATGTGTCAGGATATTTTGATGATCCGATTTTAATTCTTCTATGCAGTTGTGATGATGACAATATTTAGACATATAGTGCTTTGGCGATTTTCGCCATAGTTTGAACATAGCGTAAGAACGTAACATCTACTTCGTAAATTGTACGTTCAACGTTTCCGCAACGTAAAATTTGCTTCGCAAATTTTACGTTGCGGAGGAGGTGGGATTCGAACCCACGGGCCCCTTTTAAAGGGCCACGGTTTAGCAAACCGTTGCTTTGGACCGCTCAGCCACTCCTCCCTGCCTGCCGGCAGGCTGGCAAAATTCCTTGTAATTATCGCAAAATTCTGGTAGTTTTACAAGATGGTAAAAAACGTTAATTTACAACCCAGACCGCCGATCGTGGTAGTAATGGGACACGTTGACCACGGGAAAACTACTTTGCTTTCTTATATCCGAAAAGCGGCTATGCCAAAAGAGCCGGGCGAAATTACTCAATCAATCGGCGCCTATGAAATTGTCCATAACGGAAAGAAAATTACTTTCATAGATACGCCCGGGCACGAAGCGTTTTCAAAAATGCGCGGCCGAGGAGCCAAGGTGGCCGACTTGGCGATTTTAGTCGTTGCTGCTGACGACAGTATCAAACCCCAAACCAAAGAATCCATAGAAATTTTAAATTCCTCAAAAACCCTTTTTGTCGTCGCCATCAACAAAATTGACAAGCCCAATGCCGATATTGAACGCGTAAAAAACGACTTAATGGCAAATAATGTTCTTTTGGAAGGCGCTGGCGGCAACATTTCCTGGCAGGCGATTTCCGCCAAAACCGGCGAAGGCGTCAACGAACTTTTGGATTTGATTCTGTTAGCGGCGGAAATGGAAGGTTTGACTTATGACCCGGAAGCCAACGCCAGCGGTATTATTATTGAATCCGAAATGGACAGCCAGCGCGGCATAGTCGCGGCGGGAATAATAAAAAACGGCATATTAAAAACCGGAAAGAAAATCGCCGCGCCGAGCGCTTGCGGAAAGATAAAAATATTGGAAAATTTTCTCGGAGAAAAAACGGATTGTCTTGAACCGTCGTCCCCTGCCCTGATTGTCGGTTTTGAGACGCTGCCGCAAGTAGGGGAGGAATTTACAAGCGGCGACATTGAGCTGGAGGAAATTGTTCAAGAAGAAAAGCGCGCTACGATTGAGAAAAAAGAAATTATAGAAGGAGAACAAAAACTGATTCTTCACCTCATTCTCAAAGCCGACGTTTCCGGTTCTTTGGAGGCACTTTCGGAAATCGTCAAAAATCTTAATCCTGAAGATTTAAAAATAGAAATCATGGAAGAATCGGTCGGCGAAATCACCGACGGCGACATAAAAACCGCTCAACCCGCTAATGCAATCATCGTCGGTTTTAAAACAAAAACGACGAAAGCGGCTGAAAATTTAGCCCGAAACCAGAATATAAAAATTATCACTTCAGATATAATTTACGAATTGATTAAAAAAATAGAAGAAGAACTGGAAAATCTTAAATCCCCGAAACCTTCAGGCGAAATTGAAATTTTGGCAACCTTCAGCCAAAAAGGCAAAAAACAACTTATTGGCGGCAAAGCAATCGTCGGTATTATAAAAAACAAGGCGCGCGTCAGGATTTTAAGGGGAGAAAGCGAACTTGGTTTTGGCAGAATAATAAATCTTCAAAAACAAAAACAAGATACGACCCAAATAAATGAGGACGAGGAATGCGGAATTTTAATAGAATCAGATGTCGCAATTCAAATCAACGACCGCCTAATTTCGTAGATGAAGCACCGCGTTGAACGAGTCAATAATTTAATACAGGAAGAATTGAGCAAAATCATCGTCAAAGAACTGGAATTCCCTGCTTTGGTGACCATAACAGAGGTTGAAACCTCAAAAGACCTTAGCCAAGCGCTGGTAAAATTCAGCGTTCTGCCTTCGGAAAAGTCGGAAGAAGTGTTGAAAATCCTCAACAAAAATCTCCGTCATCTTCAATATCTTTTAATGAAGAAAATTAACATCAAACCAATGCCGCGGATTAGCTTTGAGATTGACTGGGGCTTGGAAAAGGCGGCTGAGATTGAAAAAATCCTACTCAATGATAAAATAAACGAGTGACGGCCATGTGGTGAAGTAGCTAACACGGCGGTCTGCAAAACCGCTATACGCGAGTGCAAATCTCGCCATGGCCTCCAGCCCGGGTGGCGGAACTGGCATACGCAAAGGACTTAAAATCCTTGGCTCGCAAGGGCTTGTGGGTTCAAATCCCACCCCGGGCACAAAAAAGGGTTTGCGCAAAGCGCAAACCCTTTTAAAAATTTAGAATCCTACGCGCCCACACCCAGTACTTCGTCAATTTCCATCAGGCTGATATCAAAGAACTCATTTTCTGTATATGTATAACCTTCAAATCTTAAAGCATATTCTTCTAGGTCCAAAAAAACCTTGATAATTTCCGGTGGTACATTCTTCAGAAGTACTTCTCTGCCGTCTCTTAACTTTACTTTAGTTGCTTCCATCTCCTTCCTCCTTTCTTGTTTTGTTTTTAAAAAAACAAAAATAAAGACGGAATAATTATTCCGTCTTTATTTTTAATCTCTTGGTTTTTTGTTTGTTCACTTTCGGCAGAATGATTTTCAAAACGCCGTTCTTGAGGGACGCCTGAGCGCGGTCAGGGTCAACCTCCTGGGGTAGAATCACCGAGCGGCTGAATCTTCCCCAATAGCATTCCTGATAAAGATAGTCCTCGGTTTTAATTCTCTCTTCCTTCTCGCGTTTTCCTCTGATTGTTACCGAATCGGCGCTGATGGCGATGTCTATATCCTCAGGTTTCACTCCGGCAATCGCCGATTCAACAATAATGTTTGTCGGCGTTTGGTAGACATCAATCGTCAATTGCCCTTCGGCTTCGTCAAAAATATCGGCGATGTCCCCTGCCGCTCCGGTTACTTCAATCTCTTTTTCTGTTTCCATTTCGTTATCGTTGTTATTGTTCTTTTTCCAACCTCTCTTTGCGGTAGATAAGTCAGGCCTTATCGGCTCTTCTTTATTTATGTCTTTGCCCGCCAGTTTGGCGAAAAAATCTTTTGCGTCGTCATTCATGTTCGCTTAATCTTCTCAAAATCGTAAAAAATAAAAAATGCGGCGATTATCAGAAAAAGCGTCGGGTAAACCAACACATTCTTATTGAATATAAGTATAAGATAATTAAAAATTATATGCAAGAACGAAGCAAGAACCAAGCCCCTTAAAATATAAGACCAGACCGCCTGCTTAAGCATTCCAAGAGCCCAATAATAACCGACGATTCCCGAACTTAAGGCGTGAAGCAAAGTAGCGCCTAAAAACCGTAAAATAATCGTTTTAAAAACGCTTTCCAATCCGCTTAATGACATCGCGCTTGAAGCCACTAAGACATTTTCAACCGTTGCCACGCCCAGAGCGGCCACTATCATATAAATCATCGCGTCAACCGGCTCGTCGAAAAATTTGCTCCGGCGTACCACCAGATAAACGGCCGAAAATTTTAGAATCTCTTCTATAATGGCGAAGCCGGCCATTGAGGTGATATTGTATTCCGGAACGGAAAAATATTTCAAAATTTCCTGAAGCGAAAATTCAAAAAGCCAAATCATTAAAGTGATAAAAACGCCGGCTGAAAAAACCTTAAAAATCATTCTTCGCGGTTCAGGATGGACGTCTTCTTTCAAATAAAAAAACATCCAAACAAACCCCGGAAGAAGACCAAGAAGAATAGCGAAAATTACCATTGTTCTATTAATAATAATTTTTTATCCTCCGACGCGCGAGTCGGAGCCCCGACCTTGCGTCGGGGTTTTATGGGCAAATTCTGATAAATTTCCTCGGTGATAAACGGCATAAAAGGATGAAGGAGTTTGAGAATTTCTAAAAGCGTATAAGATAATACTTTTCCCCAATTTTCAGATTCATCTTTTTTCGAGTACTCAATCCATGTATCGGCAAAATCATGCCAGACAAAACCATAAATTTCATGAAGTGCTTGGCCAAATTCATATTTTTCAATATCTTCTTCAATTTGTTTTTTAACCCCTTCTAATCGCGTTAATAAGGCTTCAATACGTTTATCATCTTTTTTTAATAATTCTTTATCTATTTCAGTTGAAAAATTATCGCCAGTTTTTGTAAGCACATATCGCGCGATGTTCCATAATTTATTGGCGAATTTTTTTCCGGCCATCACATGCTCTTCAGCCCAATGAATATCCTGACCGCCCATTGATTGCCATATCAAGCCGAAGCGCGTGGCGTCGGCCCCGTATTTTTCTATCAAACTCATCGGGTCAACGCCGGTGCCGAGCGACTTGGACATTCGTTTTCCTTCTTTTGTCAGAATGGTGGCGTGGATTATAACATCGCTAAACGGAACTTCGCCTATAAATTCCATTCCGGAAAACACCATTCTCGCCACCCATAAATTTATAATATCGCGCGCGGTTGATAAAACCTGCGTTGGATAAAATTCTTTTAAATCTTTGCTGTTTTTATCAGGCCATTTCAAAGTGGCGAAGGGCCAGAGCGCCGAAGAAAACCAAGTGTCTAAAACGTCGTCCGCGCCCTCCAGAGGAATCTTATGGCCCCACCAGATTTGCCGCGATATGCACCAATCCTTCACGTTTTTAAGCCAGTCAAGATAAACTTTTTGCCACCGTTCCGGATGGAATTTCACTTCTCCGCTTTCAACCGCTTTTATGGCAAGCTTCGCCAATTCGCCCATCTTCAGAAACCACTGGAACGACGGCAGCGGCTCAACCGTGCCGCCGCAACGGTAACATTTGGCAACGCCGTGAACATAATCCTCCTCTTTTTCCAACAAATCCAGTTCTTTCAGTTTCTCAACGACTTTCTTGCGGCATTCGGAAACCTTCAGCCCTTCGCAAATCTCGCCGGCTTCTTTTGTCATTTTTCCTCTTTCGTCAATCACTTTATGAATCGGCAATTTGTGCCGTTCGCCGATTTCCGCGTCCGTGAAATCGTGGGCGGGCGTGACTTTGACAGCGCCTGTGCCAAAATTTTTGTCAACCGCAACATCTGAAATTATCGGGATTTCCCTATTTTGAATGGGCAAAATAACGGTTTTACCGACAAAATCTTTATACCTTTCATCTTTCGGATTCACGGCAATCGCGGAATCCCCCAACATCGTTTCCGGCCGGGTGGTAACAACCATAATGTAGTTTTGGGTTTTGGGTTTTGGGTTTTGGGTTTCCGTTAAAAGATACCGAATGTGCCACAATTTGCCTTTCTCTTCTTCATATTCCAATTCCAAATCGGACAAACTTGTTCCGCATCTCGGACACCAATTAACAATTCTTTCTCCCTGGTAAATCCAACCCTTTTTATAATAGTGATTAAATGCTTCCCGCACGGCTTTGGAATAATTTTCATCCATCGTAAAAGCGGTGCGCGACCAATCGCAGGAAGCGCCGATTTTTTTTAGCTGGTCCAAAATTATATTTCCGTATTTTTCTTTCCATTCCCAAACTTTTTCCAAAAATTTTTCCCGTCCCAAATCGTGGCGGGACAGCCCTTCTTTTTTAAGCTGTTTTTCAACGACGTTCTGAGTGGCGATACCAGCGTGGTCAGTGCCCGGAATCCAAAGCGTCTTATAACCCTCCATTCTCTTCTTGCGGATTAAAATGTCCTGAATTACGGCGTTCAAAGCGTGGCCCAAATGCAAACTGCCGGTTACGTTGGGCGGAGGCAATACAATAGTGAAAGCCTTTGACCTTTGACCTTTAACCTTTGACTCCGGCAATTTATCCGGATTAAAATAACCCGACTTCTCCCAAAGCCGGTAAATTTTGTCTTCAACTTCCTTGGGATTGTAGGGCTTGTCAAATTTATCTAATCGCTTCAGCATAAATTTTTGTTTTACTTGAATCAATCTTCTCTAGGGCGATATTTTGAGGAAAAGTCAGCTGAAAAGATTTTTCTTCAAACGCTCCGGTTTTGCCAAGTTCGGTTTTTGAAGCGCTGATTAAATCCCCTTTTTGATTGTAAAGAAAACCAAAAATGCCGGCTCTTGAAAGACCGTAAGAATTGTCATTTAAAAATAAACCGCCGATTTTAATCGGAAGACCTAATTCGGTTTTAAGGCCGCGGATTTGAGTTTCGGGCCGGGGAAAATCAGCTTGAGATTTCCAGTTAAGGTCGGAAATAGAAAGAGCGATGTCTCCGATTTGCGTTGCTTCAATGTTTACATTGGGCTCAACCAAAAATTTCACTTCCCCGCTGTAGATGAACGATTTTTTTGTTAAGGTATAAATTTCATTGTCGTAAATGTCGTAAATATGAAAAACGTAAGAAAGATTTTCCGCGCCCCAGTTTAAATTGGGATTTTTAATTTCCGTCGCGATAACGGTGTTTTTGCCGACCGGGAAATTTTTAATCCAAGAGACCTGGAGCGGCGCCAGGGTTTGAATTTCGCAGGACAGGCAAGGTCCGCCGCAATCAACGCCGGTTTCTCCGCCATTTTTCCGGCCGTCAAAACAGGTGGGGGTCGGTTTCAGCCAGATAAGATAAGCGACGATTATAATCAAAAAAAGTACCGCCAAATAACCGCTTCCATAGAGAATTTGTTTTAACAAACGATGGTCCATAGATTAATTTTACAAATTTTCCCCAAAAATATAAAGCGCAAAAACAAAAAGCTGGCGTACCCTACTTTCCCGGCCGTCGAAACAGCAAGTATCATCGGGCTCAAACGCTTTCACTATCGTGTTCGGGATGGGAACGAGTGGTTCACGTTTGAGTAAAACACCAGCAAAAAATATTTAAATTCGCATTCTTTTATCCGACTCTTCGAACCCCGAGTTCAAAGAGGAAAATGCCGACTTATTAGTACTTCTCGGCTAAACGCATTGCTGCGCTTACACCTGAAGCCTATCAACGTGGTAGTCTTCCACGAGTCTTCGTGCCTTGCGGCACACGACGCCTAATCTTGGGAGGGGCTTCGCACTTAGATGCTTTCAGCGCTTATCCCTGCCGAACATAGCTACCCGGCACTTCACTTGGTAGTAAAGCCGGTAGACCAGAGGTTCGTTCACCCTGATCCTCTCGTACAAAGGGCAACTTCCCTCAAGCGTCAACGCCTGCAACAGATAGAGACCAACCTGTCTCACGACGGTTTGAACCCAGCTCGCGTACCACTTTAATTGGCGAACAGCCAAACGCTTGGGAGCTTCTTCACCCCCGCGCTGTGGTGAGCCGACATCGAGGTGCCGAGCGTGGTCGTCGATAAGAACTCTCAGACCACACCAGCCTGTTATCCCCGGGGTAGCTTTTGTCCGATGTCTCCGACCTTCCTATAAAGGATCGTCGGGTCATTAAGCTCTGCTTTCGCACTTGCTCAACTTGTCAGTTTCGCAATTAAGCCGGCTTATGCCTTTATACGTCCAGCGCGATTTCCATCCGCGCTAAGCCGACCTTAATAGACCTCTCCGTTACTCTTTGGGAGAGTTCCGCCCCAGAAAAACTGCCCGCCAGACACTGTTCCCCTTCGTTTTTGCCGAAGAGGTTAGACTTTAAAATTCGAAAGATGGGTGTTTCATTGTCGGCTCCATCCGCCCCGAAAGGCGGACTTCAAAGCCTCCCCACTACGCTACGCATTCAAATCTTAAAACCAATATCAAGCTGCAGTAAAGCTCCCGGGGTCTTTTCGTCCCGCTGCAGGTATCCCGCGTCTTCACGG
>CAYIKS010000003.1:0-38061 GCA_964364125.1 uncultured Candidatus Saccharibacteria bacterium | reverse complement strand
GGCGTCTGGGCAAAAGGGCTCTATCTTCCAGGTGAATACCCTTGTTTAAATCCGGTGTGTAAAGGCGCATGCTGCCCGAACAACTACGCTTACGGCTTAATTCTCACCATTGGCACTTCGTTTCGTTAAGATAATAATAAAAATATGTCCATCACTTATCAGCCAAAAAAGAAAAAAAGAGCGCGAACGCACGGATTTCTGAGACGGTCGCGAAAAGCGGGCGGCCGGGCTGTTTTACAAAGACGGAGAAGAAAGGAGAGAAAAAGGATTTCTGTGTAATGATATGTTGGCTAAAAAGTTTCGACTGCCGATTCAATCTTTCGGCAGGCCCGGGTCGAACCAAAAGATTAAAATAGTCCGCAGCGAATATTTCACCGTAAAGTCCAAGCCCAATGATTTGGGCTTCAGCCGTTTTGGAGCGGTTGTCAGCCGAAAGGTTTCCAAATCCGCTGTCCGACGGAACAAAATCAAAAGAATGATTTTCAATTTTGTCCGACTGAATAAATTACACCTGAAACCCGGAAGCGACTTTCTGATAATTGTTTCGCCAAAAACCAGCCAACTCGCTAAAAACGAGATTGAAGAAAAAATCAATTTCTTAATTTCATGATATCAACACTATTTAACGAAATTTTATATCGGCCGCTGTTAAACGCTCTGGTTTTTCTTTATAACACCATTTCTTTCGGCGATTTGGGAGTCGCCATTATTCTTCTAACAATCCTAATCCGGCTGATTCTTTTCCCGCTGTTTTACAAAGGCGCCAAGGACCAGGCAATTATCCAGCGTCTGGCTCCGAAAATAAAAGAAATTCAGAAAAACCACAAGGAAGACAAACAAAAACAGGCAACGGCGATGATGGAGCTTTACAAACAACATAAAGTCAATCCGCTTTCGGGATTTTTATTGCTTTTAATCCAACTGCCGATTTTGATTGCCTTATACTGGGTCTTTTTAAAAGGTCTTTCTGAACAATCGTTTAATATTCTTTATTCTTTTGTCTCTAGGCCAGATACTTTAGACCATTATTTTCTTGGATTAATTGATTTAAGCGCCAAAAATATCATAGTTGTGGTTGCGGCCGCTCTTGTTCAGTATTTTCAAGGCAAACTTTCTCTGCCGAAAAACAATAAACCAACTAAGGATTTGTCTCCGGCTGAAAGAATCGGCCGGCAGATGGTTTTCATCGGACCGGTTTTGACTCTGGTGATTTTATACAATCTTCCCTCGGCGGTGGGGCTTTACTGGTTGACTACTTCGCTGTTTTCGGTTATACAACAGATAATTATCAATAAAAGAATCACGAAGCATGAAGCATAAATTATGGAACAGGTTCATAACACAATTAAAAATCTGATTGAACTGATGGGGTTTGAGGATTTTTCCATTAATATAGAGTCGGAGACGCGTCGGCTTTCGATTTTCATCAATGATAATGACGACTTGAAGAAATTCTTGCCGCAATTCGTGAACAGTTTGGATTGTTTGGTGAGGATTATAAGCCAAAAAGATAACGCCGCCGCCAGCGTCTTCATTGACATCAACAATTACCGCCGAGAAAGAGAGGGGTTGATTTTGGAATTAACAAGAGCGGCTGCCCGAAAATCAGCAGCCGAAAAAAAAGAAATTTCGCTTCCGCCGATGAACGCTTACGAGCGCCGGCTTATTCATTTGGAATTATCCCAACGGCCCGACCTTAAAACCGAAAGCGTCGGCGAAGGAAAAGAGCGCTATGTAATAATAAAGCCGCTGTAATCAACTCAGCATTCTATTGACTAAACTTTTAAATCCCAATTTTTCAAAATAACCGGCGATGTTCGCCTTCGGCAGCCCTTTATACTTTAAATCCTCCAAATTAGCCGATGACAACTCCGCGTCTCGCCGGATTCTTGCTAATTTTCTTGAAAGAAGGGCTTGTTCTTTTGATTTTGCGATTTTCTCGTAGGCCTTTTCTTTTTTGCCGTTTTCAAAAAAATTTTCCAGATTGCCGTATTTTTGTATTAAAGGAGCGGCGGTCTTGGGTCCGATTCCCGAAACGCCCGGGATGTTGTCCGAGGGGTCGCCGACCAGTCCTTTGTAGTCGGGAAGTTGGTTCGGTAAAACTCCGTACCGCCCAATCACGGCCGCTTCATCGTAAATGACGGTCTCGCTCACGCCTTTTTTTAATATCTCCACCGCCACTCTTTCGTTGTCTATAAGCTGTAGAGTGTCCAAGTCGCCGGTAAGAATGATAATTTTCAAATCCGGAACATTTTTAAATTTTTCCACTGCCGCGCCGATTAAGTCGTCCGCCTCAAACCCCGGCGTTTCAAAAAATTTAACATCAAACGCCTCAAAGAGTTTGTGGGCCTCGATGATTTGGGAAACCAATTCGTCCGGCGCCTTGGGCCGGTGAATTTTATATTCATCAAAAATTTTCTTCCGGAAAGTCGGCTCGGGTCGGTCAAAAAAAGCCGTGATATAATCAAACGACTGTTCACGAAAAATTTTCAGCAAGATACTGGCCAGTCCGTAAATCGAGCCGACCGGCTTCCCGCCGGACCCGGTCAGCGGCGGCAAAGCGTGAAAACAACGATGAACCAAAGCATTGGCGTCAATTAGTAAAAGATTTCTCATTTTAATATTTGTGAGAGTTCAATTATCTGTTCTATTGATAAATTTTGCGGCCGATTGTTTAGACTGACGCCGATTGGTCCAAATTTTTTTATTAAAAGATTCTTATCGTCAACAATGCGCCGTAAATTGTTCAAAATTGTCTTCCTCGGTTGCTTAAATAAAATTTTTATAAACGGATAATAGGTTTTAGGTGTTAGGTTTTGGGTTTTAGGCGTTAGGTTTATAATCGCGCTGTCCACTTTTGGTTGAGGCCAGAAATCTTTTCTGGAAATATAACCGGCAATTTCCGGTTCTGCCCAGAACTGAACGCTGGCTGCTAGTAAATTCATCTTCGGCGGTTTGGCGCATATCCGCTCGGCCACTTCCTTTTGGATTGTTAAAACAATCAAAGAAGGTTTAATTTCTAATTCGCCTAAAGTCCGAAACAAATATCCGGTAATATAATAAGGAATGTTGCCTACAATTTTGTAATTACTAATTGGAAGATTGCTAAATTGAAAGATTATTTTCGGTAATATTTTTAAAACGTCGCCTTCAATAATTTCTACTTTTTTATCTAATCTTAAATCTTTAATCTTAAATCTTAAATCTTCTCTTAATTTCTTGTCTTTCTCAATCGCGATTAATTTAAATCTTTTAATCTTTAAATCTTTCAATCTTTCAATTATCGTACCGGTGAGTTCCCCGTGTCCGGCCCCGATTTCAATTATCGTATCGCCGGATTTTAAATCTAAGGCGTCAACGATTTGCCGAATCTTTTTTTTATTGATTAAAAAATGCTGCCCAAATTTTCTCATTTTCTATTTCTATTCCCTCTCTCTTATCCGATACTGGAACGCTTCGGCTAAATGGTTCGCTGAAATTTTTTCCGACTCCTCCAAGTCGGCAATGGTTTGGCTGATTTTCAAAACCCGGTAATAACCGCGGGCGGAAACGAAAGATTTCTCCAAAATATTTTTCAGGAAATTTTCCGCCGAGGCGTCGAAGTTTATAATTTCATCCGCCTGCCGGGAACTCATTTCGGAATTCGTCAGGATTCTCGGTTTGATTTTCTTAAAACGCGCTTCTTGGATTTTCCGCGCTCTTAAAACTTTTTCTTTCATCTCTCCGCTCTTTTTTAAATCTCGACTTGAAGCCCTCAATTCTTCAATTTTTATTCGCGGCACTTCAATTTGAATGTCAATTCGGTCAAGTAGCGGGCCGGATATTTTTTTCTGATAACGAAAAACTTCGTTGGCAGTACAACGGCATTCTTTTTCGGAATCGCCGAAAAAACCGCAAGGACAGGGATTCATCGCCGCTACCAAGGAAAATCTCGCCGGGAACATCAAAACATTTTTCGCCCGCGCCACGCAGACATAACCGCTTTCCATCGGCTGCCGCAACGCCTCAAGCAAATCGCGGCGGAATTCCGGAATCTCGTCAAGAAACAAAACGCCCCGATGCGCCAAACTAATTTCGCCGGGCCGGGGGGTGGCTCCGCCGCCGATAACCGAAACCGGCGAAGCGGTGTGGTGGGGGAAACGAAACGGCCGGGAATTCATAAAAACGTTCTTGCCCAAAGCGCCGGCCGCGCTGTAAATTTGGTTGATTTCAATAACCTCTTCCAGCGACGGCGGAGGAAAAATTGAGGTTAAGGCCTGGGCCAGCATTGTTTTGCCGGCGCCCGGAGGCCCGCTCATTAAAACATTGTGTCCGCCGGCAGCCGCCACCAATAGCGCCCGCTTGGCGTTTTCTTGGCCTTTGATTTCGGAAATGTCGACAAGAGAATTTTCTTCGGTTGGCAAAAATTCGGTCGGCTTTTGAAAAAGAACCGGGCTTCTTTCTTCTAATCGGTCTATTAGCTCGTTGAGGTTCTCCAGCGGCACAATTTTCACGCCTTTAATAATTGCCGCTTCAACGGCATTGCGCTTGGGTAAAAATAAAAAATTAAAACCGGCTTTCTTCGCCAGCTGGGAGACGTTCAACGCGCCGTTAACCGGCCGAAGAATTCCCTCTAAAGAAAGTTCGCCGATGAAAATTTTATCCGAAGCGTCAAAACTTTTTATTTGCTTGGTCGCCAGAAGATAACCGACGGCAATCGCCAAATCATACTGCGAGCCGGTTTTTTTGACGTCCGCCGGCGCCAAGTTAATCGTAATTTTTCTATTTTCTTTAGTCGGCGGTTTTACGCCGGAATTTTTTAAAGCCGAACTGACTCTTTCTTTCGCTTCGTTTAAAGCCCGGTCAGCCAAGCCGACGATGTTAAAAGAATGAAGACCGACGTTGATGTCGGTTTCCACCTCAATCAGTTTTGCCTCAATTCCTTCAAGTTCGGCAGAGTAAACTTTGGATAAGTTCTTTACCATATCAAAATTGAAAATCTTAGGAAGGTTTTTTACATTCTTTACATAGTCGCGATTCAGGATCAACTTTAAGCAAATCCAAAGAAATTTTTTTCCCACATTTTTCGCAGGTTCCGTAAGCGCCTTTCCGAATTTTCCTTAGAGCTGACTCAATATCGGCTAAGCGGTTTTTAAAGGCCTGAATAAGAGAAAAGTGGCGGTTAATTTCCGCTGACTCATCGGTTTCTTCGTCCGGGCCGACGTCGTCGCCAAAATCCGGCAGTTTTTTTCGTTTTTTCAGCCTTAATTCAATCTCTTTCTTCGTGTTTTCCAGCATAATTTTAAATTTTTGAATAATATTTTTATCGGGCATAGTCATTATTTTAATAATCTTTTGAGGGCTTCTTCAAGACCGCGCGGGGACGCGCTTATTGCCAAATAATGAACCGCTTTTGAGTCCACAAAGTTAGTAAACAATCCGTAACTGAGGGCTAAGCCCGACCTCGGAAAGACGAGATAACGTATCGGCTTGCCGCCGACTTCTCCGTTCTGAAACCCTTTTGTGTCCGCCGGACCGGGCGATTGAATGAAAAAATTTTTTAATTCTGTTGATGATTCTATTTGTTTGGTCTGGGTTTGGGCGGTGATAATTATTATTTCCGATTTTAGTTTGGCGATATAACCTGGCCAGGCGCCTTTATCGTCATAATAAAGAAATCCGGTAAAATCCTCTTCAAAAAAATCGGCGGTTTTTAAGGGAAAATCCGGCAACACTTCTTGAAGAAAAAGTTGGAAACTAACCGGCTTTTGGGCGGTTTGAAATATTACTTCTTTAAAAGTGTTGGCCGGTGAATTATCCTGGCTTAATTCGGTAAGAGCGCTTTTTATCGCGGTCAAGTTAACGGTCGCCAGTCTGATTTTTTCAACTTTATCCGCGGGAATGAAAAAAAACGATTGATGAGCCGCGGCGGGAACTTCCGGAGGCGATTCC
This sequence comes from uncultured Candidatus Saccharibacteria bacterium, assembly GCA_964364125.1. Classification (GTDB taxonomy): domain Bacteria; phylum Patescibacteriota; class Minisyncoccia; order UBA6257; family UBA9933; genus CAYIKS01. The sequence continues at coordinate 32,130 of CAYIKS010000003.1, read as the reverse complement.
GTTATTGAATCCGGCGGGGTTTCTTGCGGGATGATTGACGGAAAAATAAAATAATACCCGGCAGCAAATCCCAATCCCGCAACAAATAAAGTTCCTATAATAAGAACGGTTGGTTTTTTTATGAACGGCGTTTTTGCCGGCTGGATGATTTCCGGTTGTTTCTGAAACTGCGGACGCTCGGAAATAATTGAGGTTGGCGTAAAAATCAAATCTTCTTTTTTTGCGGCCGCTGACGGCAAGCCCTCAATTTGGGCTTCCGGCTTCCCCGCCAAAAGTTCGCCGCCGCCTTCTTGGATGGCTTTAATGTCGGATTCCATCGTCCTTATTAAAATTTCCGGCGGCGGAGGCGACGGAGTCCCTTCTTTTGAAACCGACTTGTTTAAATCTTGATTTTCCATATTGCTTACTATATCTATATATAGTATATCATAATAGTAAAATTAAAAATAATTATCCACAGGAAATTAACACATTCACAACTTTTTCTTAATTGACTTAATAATCTTTGAGAATAAAATAAGAACAACCCCAATAGTATGGACTTAAAACAAATTTGGCAAACAACCCTGGCGGAAATTGAACTTCAAATTTCACGGCCGAACTTTTTAACCTGGTTTAAAAACAGTCGTCTAATTGAAAAACGAGACGACGGCGTGGTTTTAATCGGCCTTTCCAACAATTTCACCAAAGAGTGGGTTGAAAATAAATACAATAAATTAATTTTGGGAATTTTGCGCTCGTTGGACAGTTCAATTAAAAAAGTTGAGTATCTTGTGATAACCGAAAAGCAATTAATATTCAGCGCTCAACAAGATGATGAAGCTCAATTAAGTTTTCCGGAATTAAAGATTGATTCCGAAACCGGTCTTCATCCCCGTTATAAATTAAAATCGTTTGTGGTCGGTTCTTCTAATGAGCTGGCGTACGCGGCAACGACCGCGGTTGTTAAGCATATCGGCAAAAAATACAACCCCCTTTTTATTTACGGCGGCGTTGGTTTGGGAAAGACCCACCTTATTCAAGCGGCTGGCAATGAAATGAAAAATTTTTACAAAAATAAAATAAAAATAAAATACATTACTTCGGAAAAATTTGTTATCGATGTTGTTGGGGCGATTCGTAATAAAAGAATGGAGGATGTTAAGAATAAATATCGCAATGTTGATGTTTTAATTATCGACGATATCCAATTTATCGGAGGGAAAGAAGCGAGCGAGATGGAATTTTTTCACACTTTTAATGTTTTACACGAAAACAACAAACAAATAATTATTTCTTCCGACCGGCCGCCAGCCGCCATCCCCACCCTAGAGGAACGGCTCCGTTCTCGTTTTGAGGGCGGAATGATTGCCGACATTACCTGCCCTGATTTTGAAATGAGGGTGGCGATTATTAAAAACAAACTCAATGAAAAAGGCGTTGATTTATCCGATGAAATATGTCATTTAATCGCCACTAAAATACAGAGAAATATCAGAGAAATTGAAGGGGTTTTAAATAGAATGCTCTTTTATAAAGAAGTAAAAAATGTTGATTTTACTATTAAAACAGCGGAGGAAATTATTAATGAGGTTGCTCAGCAATTAGTTAAAAAAATAAGCGCCAATATTATTGTTAAGTCGGTGGCTGATTTTTTTGAACTCTCTCAAGACGCTTTAATTGACCGCTCCCGAAGAAAGGAAATTATCGGGCCTCGCCAAATCGCCGCTTTTCTTTTAAGAGATTTAGTGGGGATGTCTTATCCTGATATTGGGGAAAGATTGGGCAAAAGAGACCACACAACCGCTATTCATTCTTGTGAAAAAATTTCCAAGGAAATAAACATAAATCGGGGTTTAAATAATAAAATCATTTTAATTAAAGAATTAATTTATAAAAATTCTTAAATTAAAATCCACAAGTTTTACCAACATAAATGTTTTAATATTTGAATGTTTAAATGTTTAATTTTGCCTTATTAACAAATTAACAATCTCTACTATAACAATAAGATATTTATAAATTAAATGAAAATTATAGTTTTAAGGAAAAACTTAAAGGATGGTTTGGGGATAATTAGCGGAGTTAAATCGACGAATGTCAATTTACCCATCCTTAAAAATTTTTTAATTGAAACCATTGATAATAAAATAAAATTATCGGCCACTAATTTAGAATTAGCGATTACTTGTTATGTGTCGGGAAAAATTATTGAAAAAGGCGCTTTAACAGTTCCTTTGGATATATTTTTTAATATAATCAATAATCTTTCCGACGAAAGAATAAATATAGAAATAAAAAGCAATAATATAATAATTCAAACAGATAATTATGAGGCTAAAATTCAGGGGATTAATAAGGATGAATTTCCCATTATCCCCCAAATTATAAATAATAAATCTTTTATAGAAATATCCAATCAAGCGGTTATTGAATCATTAAACTCAATAATCAATTCCGCTCAATTTTCTGAAACTCGACCAGAACTTAATGGGGCGTTATTTGATTACCAAATAAATCTCATTAAATTGGCCGCCACCGACAGTTTTCGGTTGTCTGAAAAGATTATTTACGATGACAAATTTAAATCTCCCATTAATAATAATTTTAAATTAATTATCCCATCAAAAACAATTCAAGAAGCGATAAAAGCATTTTCTTCCCTACCCGAAAACACTCAAGCTTATATCTATTTCGAACCCAATCAGATTATGTTTAAGAATGAAAACATTGAAATAATTTCCCGACTGGTCAATGGAGAATTTCCCGATTATCAACCAATTATTCCAAAAACAACAGAAACCGAATTGATTTTAAACAAAGAGAAATTAATTAGCGCCCTAAAACTCACAAGCGCTTTTACCCAGCGGCTCAACGAGATAAAGATTATCATTAAGGAAAACACAAAAAATATAGAGGTTTATTCCTCAAGTCAAGGACTGGGAGAGAATCAATATCTCATCCCAACCAAAATAAAAGGACCGACAACCGAGGCGGTATTTAATTGGCGATTCCTTCTGGACGGCGTTAAGCCGCTAAAAACAGAGAGTGTGTTTTTTGGGTTAAACGGCGGCAATAAACCGGCCTTGATAAAATCCCCCGATGACGGTTCTTATTTATACATTCTTATGCCTATTAAGGCGTAAGGGGTTTCCAGTTTTTTACCGGCTCTTCCCAATTGTAAAACTGGGAATCAATTTCGGGATTCTCTGGAATCGGTCCTAACGGGTCGTTTTTGTCAATGTAATAAAGAATATCGTGAAATTGATTGTCTTCACCGATATAATTCCCGTTAAACATCAATTTTTCAATAAGCGGCAATGACTCGGGCCGATTAAAAAACTCTTCGGGATAATTATTTAGGATTTCATTAAGAAAGGCGTGCCAGATCGGCACGGCCGCCAAAATGCTGCCGGCTTGCTTTTGCATCGGTTTGTTGTCATTATTGCCCGCCCACACGCCAACCACCAAAGACGGAGTATAGCCAATTGCCCAGGCGTCGCGGAAGTCATTAGTGGTCCCGGTTTTCAAAGCCACTTCTCTATTGGGGAAGACGGTTAAATTAAAACTATTTTGGAAAAGAGGCCGGCGCGCTTCTTCGTCAGAAAGAATATTATTAATTAATCTTATATATTGCGGTTCTGCGACTTGCGTTGCTTGGTCGCGATATTGTTCTAAAATCATACCCTGATTGTCTGTTATCCGAAGAATAAACGATTGCTGATGTTTTACGCCTTCTTGGCTAAAAACCGAGTAAGCCCCGACCATTTCAATTAATTTCACTTCGCCGCCCCCCAAAACCAGGGAAAGGCCGAAACGGCTTAAATCGTTCAAAGTGGTGATTCCAAAATCCTGTGAGGTTTTAATGGTTTCGGCTAGACCGGCGAGATACAATACCTTCACCGACGGCACATTAATTGATTGAGCCAGGGCTTGACGAAAAGTCACCGGCCCCTGAAATGTCTGGCTGAAATTCTGGGGATGGAAACAAAGCGGATTTTTATCGGAATAATTTATATTAATCAACGGACAGACATTTATATAAGAAGAAAACTCCGTCGGTAAATCAAAAAGAAAAGTGTCAGGCGTATAACCTTTTTTAAAAGCCGTAAGATAAGCGAATGGCTTAAGAGCCGAGCCCGGCTGTCTTAATCCTTGGACAGCAACGTTGAATTTACCCTCAACGTCTTCGTTAAAATAATCGCGTGAACCAACCAGGGCAAGAATTTGGCCGGTTTTCGGGTCCTGAGCAACCAAAGCCGCGTTTTTCCCTTGGTATAATAATTCATTGCGTTCCGCCCCTTCTCCGACAACTCTTTCGGCGATTTCCTGCATTTTCCAATCCAGAGTGGTTATTACCTTAAACCCGGATTTCTCCACCGCTTCTTCGCCGTGTTTATTAACAAGATAATCGCGAACCATCATTACAAAGTGTGGGGCTTTAATTGAGCCGAGGCCCCGAACGGCGAATTTCGGTTGAGTGTTTTTGGAGCGCTCTTTTTCTTCTTCATCAATAAATCCCAATTCAAGCATCTGTTCCAAAATGTAATTTCGGCGGCGTTCCAGCTCGTCGGCGTGCGGCCCCCAAGGAGAGTAATATGTCGGAGCGCGCGGCAGCGCCGCCAAAGTCGCGGCCTCGGACAGGGTCAGCCCTTTGGCTGATTTGTCAAAATAAGTTTTGGCGGCGGCTTCAATGCCATAAGCGCTGGCGCCGTAAGAAATTTGATTTAGATATAAATTGAAAATCTCATCTTTGGAATAATTGCGTTCCAACCAATAAGCCAAAACGACCTCTTTAATTTTTCTTTCTATGGTTTTTTCCGGCTTCAAGAAGGTATTTTTTGCCAATTGTTGGGTAATAGTTGAACCGCCCTGAGCCACCCTCCCCTCTATAATATTTACAATAAGAGCCCTAAGCACCGCCCGCCAATCAAAAGCCTGATGCGTGTAAAAATTTCTATCTTCAATTGTCAATGTCGCCTTTTTCACGTAATCCGGAATTTCACCAAAGGGAATCACCGTTCTTTTTTCTTCGCCGTGAATTTCGTAAAGCAAAATCTCGCCGGCGCGGTCGTAAATTTTAGTTGATTCTATAATCGGCCGGCTGGCAAATTGCTCGGGATTCGGCAGTTCTTTGGCTATCTTACTTACGGCCGCCAAGCCAAAAAGAGCCAACCCAAGAATCATTAGGAAAAGCAAAAAAATAATTTTTAAAAATAATCTCCTTTTTTTACCCACTGTCTTATTATAAGAAAATTTTTTAATAAAACAAAAATCCGCCCCGCCCTTACGGCTTGCGCCGTAAGGGCGGGGCGGGAATAAATTTTACATCTTTTCAGATTCATCAACTTCATCAATCTCTGCTTCGTCCAGCGATTCAGATTCCTCTTTTGGGTTGCACTTCGGGCAAACGCCGTCGATTAATTCTTCGCGGCAAACAGGACAGACATCGCTTGCTTCTTCGCCTTGCATTTTTAAGGACTTTAACTCTGTAGCAATCATTTGTTTTTAAAAATAAAAAGCGACCTTTATGGTTAATTAAATAATTAAATTGTGGGCGGCGCAGATTGCCGTCGCCAAAGCGTCGCTGACGTCATCCGGCCCCTCAATTTTATCAACATTTAAAATTTTCGCAACCATTCTTCCTACTGCTTTTTTGTCCGCTTTGCCGTAGCCAGTTACCGCGAGCTTAATTTCCGAAGGCGTGTATTCTATTAGGGGTATTTTGCGTCGGCTGATTAATAATGTCAAGACCCCGCGGGACTGGGCAACTTCCAAGCCGGTTTTAAGATTTTTGACGAAAAACAGCTTTTCCATCGCCGCCAAATCAAGTTTTTGCTTTTTAAGCAGTTGAGAGAACGACTTTTCTAAATTTAAAAGCCGCTCGGCTTTATCTTTGGCGATGATTTTCAATAGACCGCTTTTGACAAGCGTTAATTTATTTTTATTTTTTTCAATCAGACCGTAGCCCACCCGCGTGGAGCCCGGGTCAAGACCCAGTATCAACATTTAAGTATTAGTATACACTTCCTGTACTTCGTTTTGTTCCAATAGTTCTTCAATTAGTTTTTGGAGCTTTATTTGAACTTCAGGAGAAATTTGTTGTTTGAATTTTTCTTGCCAGACAGGGCCCGATTCCCCTTTTGCTTGTTCAAAAGCCCAGCGCACGCTGCCCGGGTCGGCCCATTTGGCATCGTTGTCGGATAATATTTTTTTCACTTCTGCCACGGTGCGGTTTTTGTTGTCGGTAATGGCTTCAATCAAAATCGCCACGCCTTCAGGACCGTAGGCCTCCAGCAGTAATTCCTCCAAATTTTCCTTGGCATCAGAGGCGCGGCGAATTGCTCCTTCTATCTTATCCGAAGGCACGTTGTTTTCGCGGGCTTTTTCAATGGCGGTGCGCAGTCGCGGATTAAATTGGGGATTTGGTTCTTGGCGCGCCGCAAGGGCAACGGCGTTCAATAATTTTGAAAACAACTGCCCGCGTTTTTGGTCAGTTAAAGTTTTTTTATGTTTTATACCCGCCCAATGCGAATGTCCGGACATAATATTAGAATCAAGAATATATAATATAGAATAAAAAATAAAGCCCCGACTTCGTAAAGTGCGAAGGCGGGGCGAACTGTCAGTGCTGGATATCCCAGCGAAGAACATTCCAAACCTCGGACTGCCTATAATACCCCGAAACATAGAAGGCGCGATAGGCAGTGCCTACGAGTCTGTCATTATCGTAGGCTCTGATAACAATTGTGGTCTGGAGCCCGGAAGACGATAAATTCCAAACCCCAACCGCCCGATGTTCGCCGGGAGATACTCCGGTCCAAACTAGCCGGCCGTCATGGATGACATCCAACACGAACATTGTCCCGTTCATTACAGTTATCGTAGAGCTGTGGTACGGGACGTTGCTGTAAACTTTTACTCCAGGGCCATAGTAGTAGCCGCCAAAACAGCCCGGAAGAAAAATAAAAATCATAACTATCACCAGTAACAATCTTTTCATCTTACACCTCCAAATGGTTAATGTTTTTTTATTAAAGATTTCTGTCCTATATAATACACCTTTTTAAAAATTTTGTCAAATCAAACGTTGCTACTCATCGCTAAATCCCTTATTCTAATAGCAAGATGCCCACAAAAGACAAGGACTTCGCCAAAATTTTACAGGGAAAGCTCGTTCAGGCGCGCCGGGAGGCCGAAGAGCGTGACGCCCAAAGGCGGGCGGTTAAGAACGATTTGGAGTACATTGATTTGTCAACCGCGCCGATTAATGTTGAGGCGTACGATTTAATTCCCGAAGATTCGGCAAAAAAAGCCAAAGCCGCGCCCATTGAAATCAAAGAACAGCGGCTGGCCATCGTTGTTTATGACCCGGAACTTTCCGAAACCAAAGAATTGATTAATGACTTAAAAGCTAAGGATTACCAGCTGAAAATTTTCGTCGTTTCGTTGAGTAATCTTGAATACGCCTGGAGTTTTTATAAATTTTCCACCAAGAAAACCGAAGAAATTACCGGCCGGGTCAAAATTGACGAAAAAAGATTGGCTGAATTAAAGAGCGGTCTTACAACTTTAGACGGCGTTAAAAGCGCTTTAGACGTTTTGGGGCAGGCCGGCGGCCAAACTGCTCAGATTTTGGAAATTCTTTTGGCCGGCGCGATGGCTAATCGGGCCTCGGACATTCATCTGGAGCCGACAAAACAAACGGTTAATCTGCGTTTGCGAATAGACGGTATTCTCCACGAAGTTTTCGGAAATTTTAAACCCGGCGTTTATTTATATTTGCTTTCCCGCGTCAAACTCCTTTCCGGATTAAAAATTAACATTCATGACGAGCCCCAGGACGGCCGTTTTACCATAAAATTTCCCAACAAGGAAGTGGAAGTAAGGGTGGCCATCGCGCCTTCGGAATTCGGCGAGGTGGTGGTGATGCGTTTGCTTGACCCGGAAACCATCAGCTTGGATTTGCCTGAACTGGGATTAAGAAAAGACGATTTGGAAATTATTGAAAAAGAATTAAAAAGGCCCAACGGGATGATTCTCAACACCGGCCCGACCGGCTCGGGTAAAACCACCACGCTTTACGCCTTCTTAAAACACAAAAAAAGCCCGGAGATAAAAATCATCACCATTGAAGACCCGATTGAATATCATCTGGAAGGAATTGAACAGACGCAGGTTGATGAAGAGGCCGGCTACACTTTTGCCAATGGTTTGCGCTCGTTGATGCGTCAGGACCCGGACGTGATACTGGTGGGTGAAATCCGCGACAAAGAAACAGGAGAAATCGGGGTTCAGGCCGCTTTGACCGGACATCTGGTTTTTTCAACGCTTCACACCAACACCGCGGCCGGCGCCATTCCCCGCTTGCTTGATTTGGGAGTAAAAGCGTCAAGCATCGGCCCGGCGTTAAATTTGATTATTGCCCAAAGATTGGTGCGTCGGCTCTGTCTTGAATGTAAAAAAGAAAAGACAAACCCCTCCAATGACTTAAAAATAAAAATTAAAAACTTTTTAACAAAATTGCCCAAAAGAGTGAATAAAAATAATTTTAAAGAAATTAAAATTTTTGAGCCGGTCGGTTGCCCGAAATGCAACAACACCGGCTACAAAGGAAGAATCGCCATCTACGAACTTTTGTCGGTCGGTCCGGAAACGGAAGAGTTGATTACTTCCCAAGCCGGCGAACCGAAAATCCAGAAATTTGCCTTAGAGCAAGGAATGGCGACGATGCAGCAGGACGGAATTTTGAAAGTTATTTCCGGAATAACGACGCTTGAAGAAGTGGAAGGAATTACCGGACCATTGGAATGGTAAATGGCCGTCTGGCTCTGTGGGCAATTTTTGAAAAGCTCTTAGCAAAGAGAATTTAAGAATTTTTCCGAGGATAGACCCAGTCGCAACCGGGCCGTCCGAAACTAAGAAAAATTCCATAATTTGCCCACAGGGCCAGAAGGCCCGCTTCAGGATAGCCAAAGCATAGCATATTTATTATTTTATGTCAAGAAGGGGTATTTCTAAAATAAATGACGAAAAAATAGACGTTATTCTGCGGCCGAAAACCTGGGAAAGTTATGTCGGTCAGGAAAGAATAAAAAAGAGCCTCAGAATGATGCTGACAGCCGCTAAGAAAAGAAACGAACCAAGCGACCATTTGTTATTCTGCGGCCAGGCGGGTTTGGGCAAGACGACTCTGGCGACTTTGGCAGCCAGGGAAATGAACGCGGGTTTGAAAATTATTAACGGCCCAACCGTAGAGAAAACCGGCGACTTGGTCGCCATTCTTTCTAATCTTGAATCCGGAGACATTATCTTTATTGATGAAGCTCACCGTTTGCCGTCTCAAGTTGAAGAAGTTCTTTATCCGGCAATGGAAGAAAGAAAAGCGCATATTATTATCGGCAAAGGACCGGGCAGCCGGATTCTCTCTCTTGATTTACCCCCTTTTACTTTAATTGCCGCCACCACCAGAACCAGTTTGCTTTCCTCGGCTTTGCGTTCGCGATTCGGCGCGACCTTTCGGCTGGAATATTACGAACTTGATGAGATTGAAGAAATAATTCGTCGTTCAGCGGAAATTTTAGGCGTAAAAATAGAACCCGAGGCGGCCTCGGTAATTGCCAAAACCTCGCGTTTTACTCCGAGAATCGCCAATCATTTGCTGAAGCGCTGTCGCGATTTCGCCGAGGTGAATAATTTAAGAAAAATTGACAGCCGGGTTGCCCTAAAAACTTTGGAGCTTTTAGGTATTGATGAATTCGGGCTTGAGCCGTTTGACCGGAAATTTATTGGAATGATTTTGGATAAATTCAGCGGCGGTCCGGTCGGACTAAGCGCCTTATCAGCCGCCTTGGGAGAAGAAAAAGACGCTATTGAAGAGGTCTACGAGCCGTATCTGATAAAAACCGGCTTTCTTCAGCGGACTTCCAAAGGACGAGTGGCGACAAAGGAAGCGCGAAAACACTTAAAAATAAGCAAAGCGAATGATAATCAATGAATTTCTTCCCAATCCAGTCGGCAAAGATACCGACGCTGAATGGATAGAATTGTTTAACAACGGCGAATCAGAAATCAACCTTTCCGACTGGCAGCTCAAGGACGCCTCGGGGAAAACTTTTATTTTTCCCAAAGAAATAAGAATAAGACCGGGAGATTACGCAATTTTTAATTACAAAACAACAAAAATTTCCTTAAACAACGACGGCGAAACGCTTTTCCTTTACGACCGGAGTGGAAACTTAATTGATAAAGCTGAATACGTCGGCACCGCGCCAGAAGGCAAAAGTTTGATACGGCAAGGAAATAATTTTGTCTTTGCCAGTCAGCCGACTCCGGGCAAAGAAAATATCTCTGTCCTTAACGCCGAAGAAAAACCCGTCTCCGAAAACTTAATCAACCAAAATTCCGCTATCGTATATAATAGCGGCCGACTGCCAGGCGCAAATTTTATTTTGCTCGGCTTGGGAATCGCTTTATTTTTGGCTTTGGCTTCAATTTTAATAATTAAAAAATTGGATTTAAACAATGAATAATTTGAAAACTTTTTCCGTCGCTCAAACAAAAAACCTCGCCCGCCTTTTATATAAAGAAATTTCAAAAAAGCGGCTTAAAACAAAAGGTGCTTTGATAATTGCTTTAAGCGGCGATTTGGGAAGCGGGAAAACGACCTTTGTCCAGGGATTTTTGAGAGCCGCCGGAATAAAGAAAAAAATCACCAGCCCGACGTTTGTTTTAGTTAAAAGATTTAAGAATATATACCATATTGATTGCTATCGCGTTCAGCAAGCCGGAGAACTAATAAAATTAGGGCTGAAAGAAATATTTAAAAATCCGCAAAATATCGTTTTAATTGAATGGGCGGAAAAAATAAAAAGAATTCTGTCGAAGGACGCGATTTGGATAAAATTCAAGCACGGGGGAAAAATAAACGAAAGGACGATAATATTTAAGCAATATTTTCGTAATATTTAATATTATAACTTTTCTCCTTTACTATCAGCGCCAATAAATCAATTCGCCAACCCCTCTCGTCTTTAATCAATTCCGGATAATGGCCGGCGTATAAAGAAGCGGCCCTTTTTAATTTTTGGAGTTTGGCTTTTGTTAATTGTTCTTCTGGTTGAAGCCCTTCTTCGGCGGCTTGCTCTGAACGGAATTGGAGGGTTTTCACTTCCACAAAAACCAAAGTTCTGTCCGGCGCTTTGGCGATAATATCCAGTTCTCCCCACGGCTTTCTGAAATTACGTTCAATTATTTTATAATCGTTTTCAAGCAAAAAATCGCAGGCGATATTCTCGCCGAATTTGCCGAGTTGGAATTTGTCCATTTGGTGGGCGCACTCCGATTCGAACGGAGGGCCTTCGCAGTGTAAATGCGACGCTCTAACCAACTGAGCTATGCGCCCTCTTTTTTATTGCTATTAAAGATTTTTTGGAAAAGATTTTCAAGAACGATAATTGCCAACAAAAAGATTGTTAATAAAACAGCGACCGCTTTGAGGTCTTTTTTGAGAATTTCGGTTTTTTGGGCGAAAACGAAACCGAGAGAAATAAAAGTGGTTGTCCAGATAAAACCGGCTGGCAAACTATAGCGGATGAATTTTTTGAGAGGCGTTTTGACGTAACCGCTGGCAATTAACACGAACCTATTCAAATTCCAGGCGAATTTTGAAACAAAAATATAAAGCTCGTTGTTCTTTTGAATTTTTTCCAGAAACGGCTTTATTTTTTCCAAATTAAAGAACAAGAGCTTTTGCCTTTCTCTTTCCGCCAGTTTTTTCCCAATCAGCCAATAGACAATATCGTGAATAATAACCGCCCCAAAAGCGATAAAAAGGGTGTCAAAGAAGTCAAGATGCCCGCCGCGAATTAAAATCCCCGCCAAAATTAGAATCAGTTCGCCTTCAATAAACATCCCCAAAAATATCGCCAGATAGACGAAAACGCGATGAATTTCGGAAAAATTAATAAGCAGGGATTCAATCATAGGCGAGTGTGCGCGTGCTTGGACTCGAACCAAGAACCGCCGAGGTATAAGCTCGGTGCTCTAACCAGTTGAGCTACACGCGCATCGGTTTTAGCCGGAAACTTTTTATCAACGCTTCAAATTCTTCTTTTTCTAAAGTTTCTTTTTCAATCAGTTGTTTGGCAATGGCTTTTAAGGCGTTGCGTCGGGATTTGATGATTTTTTCCGCTGTTTTCCGCGCTTTTTCAATAAACCCTTTAACTTCTTTGTCAATTTCCGCGGCCACTTTTTCCGAGTAATCTTTTTCAGTCGCGATTTCCCTGCCGAGAAAAATCAGGTCCTGAGTTTTTCCGTAAGTAATGGGACCGAGTTTTTCACTCATTCCGAATTTTGTTACCAACTTTCTCGCCAATTCCGAAACCATTTGCAAATCATTGGAAGCGCCGGTAGAAATATCGCCGAAAGTGATTTGCTCGGAAACATATCCGCCTAACATCACCGCCAAGTCAGTCATAAACTGAGATTTTGTCCGCAGATAGGTTTCCTCGATTGGCAGTTTTAAAGTATATCCTCCGGCCCGGCCGCGCGCAACAATGGAAACTTTCTGAACCGGGTCGGCATTCGCCAAGCTGGTCGCCACCAAGGAATGTCCGGCTTCATGATAAGCGGTTATTTCTTTTTCTTTGGTTGACAGCACCCGCGAGCGGCGTTCCGGTCCGAGCAGGACTTTTTCAATGGAATTAAAGGCGTCTTGCTGAGTGATATGCGATTGATTTTTTCTGGCTGCCCAAATCGCCGCTTCGTTCATTAAATTAGCCAAATCGGCGCCGGAAAATCCGGGCGTGCGAATCGCGATTTTTCGGAAATCAATATCTCGGGCCAATGACTTTCCGCGACCGTGGATTTTTAGAATTTCTTCGCGGTCGTTAATGTCCGGCAGGTCAAGCACAACTCTTCGGTCAAATCTGCCGGGCCGAAGAAGCGCCGAGTCGAGGACATCCGGCCGGTTGGTTGCCGCAACGACGATTCTCGTGTCATCTCTTTCAAAGCCGTCCATTTCAACTAAAATCTGATTCAGGGTCTGTTCTCTTTCATCGTGGCCGCCGCCAAGACCCGCTCCTCTTTCGCGGCCAACCGCGTCGATTTCGTCAATAAAAAGTATTGCCCGGCCGGCTTTTTTAGCGGTTTGGAATAAATCACGGACGCGGCTTGCGCCCACTCCGACAAACATTTCCACAAACTCCGAACCGGAAATATGAAAAAACGGCACGTTGCTCTCGCCTGCCACAGCCCTTGCCAACAAGGTTTTTCCTGTTCCGGTTGGGCCGTAAAGCAGAACGCCTCTGGGAATGCGCGCGCCAATATCCAGATATTTTTTCGGATTTTTAAGAAAATCCACCACCTCCATCAATTCTTGTTTGGCTTCCTGAAGGCCCGCGACATCCTTGAAAGTAATCCGGTCCTTAAACTGGCTGAAAAGCCGGATATTGGCTTTACCGAAAGTAAAGGCCTGACTCATTCCGGTGCGCGCCTGCCGGAACATCAGCCAGAAGAAAACGCCGATGATTAAAAGAGGCAGAAGCGAAGGAATTAAAATACTGAGCCAGTATTGCCAGCCGGATTCGTCTTTGATTTCCAAGCCGACCTTCTGGAGAGCTGTTGAATCAACGCCGTAATTTTTCAAGGTCTCAGACAAGCCGGCCTCTGTTTCTTTTTTAGAAATCGCTTTCTCGCCGTTTTTTAATTCAATGTTCAAATCATTACCGCTGACAATAACTTTGGAAACCTCGCCGCTGTTTATTTTGGCAACCAACTGGTCAATACTTAAAACCGTTGCCGGTTTCTGTTCCGTATAAAACAATGAAAAAATAAACGCGATTAGCAAAAGCGTCGCCATCGCCCAAAAAATGTTTTTGGATAAAGTTTTCATCATAAGGTACGACTACATTATATTATAATATAGACCGGTGTCAATTTTTTTAAAAAAATAGGGCCAGTCGTAAAGACCTGGCCCTTTCTGCCGCGAGAAGAAAGGAGGTTTACTTCTCGACTTTGGGGGGCTCTCAAGCCCGGCTGACTGCTCCTTGAGAGATGCTACGAGCAGGACAGCGGGGATTAGCCACCCGCCAAAGATTTAAATCTGAAAAGCGAATTCCTCTTGAACCCCCAAGAGATCGAGTAGTCGCTGGATCCTTCTGTAAAGTTCGTCCACTAAATGGACGGCTTTTCTTCTTATTTTTACCGCCTGAGTTTTTAATTGCCTGATAATTCTCAGGGCAATCTCTTTCAGGTCGTCGAAAAATCTTGAATGTCTAACCTCCTCTTTGGTATGACAACAATCCATTCGGAGTGCGCGGGCAATGCTAATTATTCGCTCTGTTTCTTTTTTTACCTCTTTTATTGCCCACCTCTGATGGCAAGAATTATCACAGAAGTACACCTCCTGGTCGTCAATCTCAATCGCCTGATGTCTAAAAGACGGCACCATTATAAAACAACTGGCGCATGGCCCGGGAGATTTCATTGCTGGCTTGGTATTTCCGAAGTGCTGATAAAAACCTTCCAACTGTGGCATCTCTTCCTCCTTTTTCTAAAAAACCGATATAATTTATAATTCTACCTACTGCCTACTTCTTCCTAACTGCCAATTAACCATAAAATAAGCTCTATACGCCTCACCCCCTTTCAAAATTGTAAGAAACTATTTCTATTATATTCCCAATCAAGGTTCTTGTCAATCCCTCTTCATCTTCAGAAAAATCCTTTTTTCCTGCGGTCTTATTGAGTCAATTATAAACCGGTATTTTTTGCCGATTTCCAATTGCTTTTGCATTTCTTCAACATTGCCAAATTCGGAAACATGAATTATGGCTTGAAGGTCATGTTCAAGGTTTATCACGGCGCCGAACGGATTTAATTTACAAACTTCGCCGCTAAGTTCCTGTCCTTCCTTGAATTCTTCTCCGGCTTTTTCCCAGGGGTCCGTTTTTAAGGCCTTAAGCGATAAAAAAACCCGACCGTCTTTGATTTCTATGATTTTTGCCTTAACCGCGTCGTCAATCTTCACAACATCTTTCGGATTGTCAATTATTTTATGGTCGAGTTCGGAAATGTGAATCAGCCCTTCAATTGCCGGATTGTCGTTGAAACGGAAGAAAGCTCCGAAATCCGCCAATCCGGAAACAACGCCGTCAATGACATCACCGATTTTATATTGCGTCAACAGTTCTTTTATATTTTGTTCCGCCACTTCTCTTTCGGAGATAATCAATTTATTGGCGCGCTGGTTTAAATCAATAATTTTAACCGCCAGTTCTTGGCCGACGAATTTTTTGAGGGCTTCAAGGAGTTTTTCTCTGTTTTCCACGCGTGGATAGTTTTCATTGGAAAGTTGGGAAACCGGCAAAAACGCTTTAATTTCGCTTATTTCAGCGAGTAGGCCGCTTGGATTAGCCCCGCTGATTTTTACCGTCAGAACCTCGCCGCTGTCTTCAAGATTTTTCAACTTCTGCCAAACCTTTTGTTGTTGAGCGCCGGACAGCGAAATTTCAATAAGACCATTTTCATTTTCCGGATTGATTATTTTGGCGCTGACCGTTTCCCCTTCTTTTAAATTTTTAACGATATTTTTCGCGCTTAAAAGTTCGACGCCGTATAAAATGGCCGTGCCGATTCCCTTCACGTCAAAATAGACCGCTTTCGGCGTTTTCTTCATTAAACTTACTTCAACCAGATTCCCTTCTTTAAGGAAAGAAATCAGGTCGGGCTTATCCTTAAGCAGCTGAGCAATCGGAGAGATTAATTTTTTATTCGTTGCTATTGGCATAATGTGAAATATACTACAAAAATAAAAGTTGAAAAGCAAGAGGAAATGTCATATAATAGTATTAGAGATTTTTTGGTATGGTTATTTCTTTTTACGGCGAGGGGTGTTTTAAAATCCAGAGCGGCAATCTAGTAATTTTAACCGACCCCGTTGAACCCTCAAGCGGCCTCACCCCGCCGCGTTTTAAATCCGACATTATTCTTAAAACCTTAACTTCGTTTCCGGCGCCCAAAGAACCCATCAACCCATCAACTCATCAACTAATTTACGGCCCGGGCGAATACGATTTAAAAGGAACGACTATCGTTGGTCTTGGCTTAAAAAAAGAATCATCCGACCAGTATATAAAAACCGTTTATCTGACGGAAATTGAAGACATCCGGCTCTGTTTTTTGGGCCATCTTTCGGAAACGCCGGAACCGGAAACAGCCGAACATTTAGAGGAAATTGACATTTTATTCATTCCGGCCGGCGGCAGACCTTTTATTTCCCAAGAAGCGGCAATAAAATTAATAAAACAAATTGAGCCCAAAATCGTTGTCCCGGCTTTTTTCAAACTGCCGGGATTAAAACGGCAATCGGCGGATTTAAAAAATTTTCTTGAAGAATTGAATCATAAAGAAAACAAAGAAAAACGGGATAAATTAACCGTTAAGAAAAAAGATTTGGCGGCTATAAAAAAAACCGAGGTGATTCCTTTGTTCGTATGATACGAAAATTTATTGAAAAACTTCAGAATGCCGACGAAGCAAGAAAGAAGCGTTGGTTAATTGGGTTGAGCGCCGCGGCGATGATTTTGATTGTCGGACTCTGGGTTATTTATTTAAATTTCGTCCTTGATAAAATCGGGGAACCAAAACAAGAAGCGCCGAGTGCGCCAAGCGGGGCGGGTTTTTGGCAAGTTATGAGAACAGGCGCCGGCAAAGCGATAAATTATATCACCGGAATTATTGGGACGGAGAGAACAATAATAATTGAGTAAGAGCGATGACTAATATAGAAAAACGCGAAATAACCGAAGAGTTGCAGGAATCTTATCTTGATTACGCGATGAGTGTGATTGTTTCGCGCGCTCTGCCGGACGTTCGCGACGGACTTAAACCGGTTCACCGCCGGATTTTATGGACAATGTGGGAAGAAGGATTAACTCACGGCGCGAAATTCAGAAAATCAGCAACCGTCGTTGGGTCCTGTCTTGGCCGCTACCATCCGCACGGCGATGTGGCAGTTTATGACGCTTTAGCCCGAATGGCTCAAGATTTTTCTCTTCGCTACCCCCTTATTCAGGGTCAAGGTAATTTTGGCTCAACCGAAGACTCGCCGGCTGCCATGCGCTATACCGAAGCGAAGCTTTCAAAAATCTCCGAGGAACTGCTTTTTGACATTGAAAAAGAAACCGTTGATTGGCAGCCGAATTACGACGCCACCCGCCAAGAACCGAAAGTTTTGCCGGCAAAATTGCCAAACTTGTTGCTTAACGGCTCTTCCGGAATCGCGGTGGGAATGGCGACCAATGTGCCGCCTCATAATTTAGGCGAAGTAATTGACGCAGCCGTTCATTTAATAGACCACCCCAAGGCCGCTACCGAAGAATTGATGGAATTTGTTCAGGGTCCTGATTTTCCGACCGGCGGAATTATTTACAATCGCAAAGCCATTATTGAATCGTACGGTTCGGGCCGCGGGCCGGTCACCATCAGAGCCAAAGCTGAAATTACCGAAAAGAAAAACCGGCAGTTTGAGATTGTCATCACCGAGATTCCTTATCAGGTGAACAAAGCCGAGTTGATTACCAAAATCGCCGAATTGGTTCAGGAGAAAAAAATTGAAGGCGTTCGCGACGTCCGGGACGAAAGCGATCGGGAGGGAATGCGGATCGTCATTGAACTCAAAAGCGACGTCAGCCCCCAAAAAATTCTCAATCAACTTTTCAAACACACCGACCTTCAAAAGGATTTTCATTTAAATTTAATCGCCTTGGCAGACGGCATTCAGCCGCAACTAATGTCTTTGCGGGATATTTTAAGGGCTTTTGTGGGACATCGGAAATTAGTGGTCAGGCGCCGGGCGGAATTTGATTTGCGAAAAGCCAGAGAGCGGGAACATATCTTGGAAGGACTGACGAAGGCGCTGTCGGCGATTGACGAGATAATTTCAACAATTAAAAAATCAAAAGACCGCGATGAAGCCCAGCAGAACCTCATTAAAAATTTCAAGCTGACCGAGATTCAGGCGAACGCCATTTTGGAAATGCGGCTCCAGACCTTGGCGGCGCTGGAACGCCAAAAGATAGAAGACGAACTGAAAGAAAAGAAAAAGTTAATCAAAGAACTGGAAATTCTGCTGAAAAGTCCGGAGAAAATTCTTCAGGTGATTAAAGACGAACTCTCGGAACTTAAAAATAAATACGCGGATGAGCGCCGCACTAAAGTGGTTGCCGGCGGACTCAAGGAATTTAAGGAGGAGGATTTGATTCCTCAAGAAGAAGCGGTGATTACTTTATCCCAGAGCGGTTACATAAAAAGAGTTCCGCCAACAAGTTTTCGCAGCCAGCGCCGCGGCGGCAAGGGCCTCATCGGCTCC
Source organism: uncultured Candidatus Saccharibacteria bacterium (assembly GCA_964364125.1). Taxonomy (GTDB): domain Bacteria; phylum Patescibacteriota; class Minisyncoccia; order UBA6257; family UBA9933; genus CAYIKS01. Next base: position 13,778 of record CAYIKS010000003.1, on the reverse strand, counting down.
GAAGTCGGCGAAGAGGATTTACTGACCCATTTTCTTTCGGCCAAAACCCACGACAATATCCTGTTTTTTACCGACAAAGGACGGGCGTTCCAGACAAAGGTCTACGAGATTCCAGCCGGCTCAAGAATTTCAAAGGGCAAGATCATCCAGAATTTTTTGGAAATTCCTACAGATGAAAACGTCAGCGCCATCATTAGCTACGCTAATGAAATTCAGAACTCAGAACTCAGAATCCAGAATTACTTGGTGATGGCGACGAAAAACGGAGTGATTAAAAAAACCCCGCTTCAAGATTTCAGCAATGTCAGAAGGAGCGGCATCATCGCCATTAACCTTGATAAGGGCGATGCTCTTAAATGGGTGAAACTTTCTTCGGGTAAGGACGAAGTTATTTTAACGACTGCTCATGGCCAAGCGATTAGATTTAAAGAATCGCAATTAAGGCCGATGAGCAGAGCCGCTGCCGGCGTAAAAGCAATAAGACTAAAGAAAGATGATTTTGTAGCCGGAATTGATATAATAAAAGAAAGTCAAAAGTCAAAAGTCCTGCCTTGCCGGCAGGCAGGCAAAAGTCAAAACTTACTGATTGTGACGGAAAACGGGTTTAGCAAGCAGACGCCGCTTAAGGATTACAAAACCCAGAGCAGAGGCGGTTCGGGAATTAAGACTGCGAAAATCACTTCCAAAACCGGATTGATTGTCGCGGCACAGGTCATCGCCGAAGAAGAAGAATTATTGGCGATTTCCGCAAAGGGACAAGTTATCAAAATCAAGATTTCGGGCGTTCGCCTGGCCAGCCGGGCAACCTCAGGCGTGAGAATTATGAAACTGAAACAAGGAGACAAAATAGCGGGAGTGATATGTCTGTGAAACTTACTCGTAATCAAATAATTATCGTCGCTGTCGCAGGATTTATCGTTTTAATCGTCGCCTTGATGTTTTTCGGCGTGATTCCGGTCAAGAAAACTACGCCGGGCGGTTTTAGTTTCGGCGGCGGCGAAGGAATAAGAATTTCTTTTTGGGGAGTTGTTGACAGCGAAGTTATTAAGGGAGTGATTGATGAATATCAGAAAGCCAATAAAGGCATTAACATTGAATATACTCAATTTAGCGAATCCGAATATGAAAGGGCTTTGCTTAACGCCTTGGCAGCCGGCAAAGGACCGGACATTTTTATGCTCCACAACACTTGGTTGCCGAAACATTTTGACAAAATAATGCCTCTTGTCGAAGCCCAACTCCCTTTTTTCCAGTTCCGCCAAATGTACCCTCAGGTTATTGAACAGGATTTTGTTCTTCAACGGGCTGAGGACAAGTCCGTAATTTTCGCCCTGCCGCTGTATCTTGACACTTTGGCGCTTCTTTACAATCGCGATTTTTTTGACGCCAAAGCCGTTGCTTTGGCGCCGAAAACCTGGCAGGACTTGAACGATTTAATTCCCCGGCTCCGCGAGCTCAATCCTCAGACGAATGAAATTGTAAAAGCCGCGGCTGCCATCGGCGGTTCGGAATACAGCGTCAATAAAGCAACGGATTTATTGGCGTTGTTAATGCTTCAATCCGGCGCCGCGATGTTTGACCCGCAGTCCAAAAGCGTTGATTTCGGTGAAAGAGGAACGAACGCTCTGAATTTCTACGTCCAGTTCGCCAATCCCTTGAGCGCCAATTACACCTGGAGCGACAACTTCCGCAATTCTTTGGACAGTTTCAGCGAGGGCAATACCGCGATTATTTTCAATTACGCTTCAGCGATTCCGCTTCTTAAAACAAGAAATCCCTTTCTGAGCGTCGGCGTTTCTCCAATGCTTCAGCTTAATAAAGACCGGCCCGTAAATTACGCCAATTATTGGGGATTGACCGCTTCCAAATACAGTCAGAACCCGGCTCTTTCCTGGAATTTTATTCTTTATTTAACCGCCAACCCGAATGTTTCCGAACAGTTTCTTAAGGCCAATCGCCTGCCGCCGGCGTTAAGAGTTTTAATTGACAAATATCTTTATGACCCGGATTTGGGAGTTTTCGCCAGACAAGCCCTGACTACCCGCTCCTGGTATCAAGCCGACAGCACGGCGATTAAACGAATTTTCTCCAATATGATTCAATCAATATTGAACGGCCAACTGACTTCCGGCGACGCCCTCAAAAAAGCCGAGAATGAAATTAATGATTTGACGAAATGAAAAAAATAATTCTACTTTCCACTTTCTGCTTTGTGCTTTCTGCAGCCTCTGTTTCCGCGGCTTTAATTCCCTGCGAAGGTTTAAGTTGTCAGTTTTGCGACCTTTTTAAATTAGTTAAAAATGTGCTTGATTTCGGCGTAAAAATAGCAATCCCCATAGCCGTTATCGCTATTGTTTATGGAGGGATAATGATTTTAACCGCCGGCGCTTCACCGGAGCGGGCAAAGCAAGGTAAGGACATCGTAACGGCAGCGATTATCGGCCTTGTCATCGTCTTGCTTGCTTGGTTAATTCTTGATACACTAATTAAATTAATAGCCAAGGGCGAATTTGGGCCTTGGAATCAACTAAAGTGTTAAATTTATGAAAAAACTTACCATCGTCTCCGTTGTTTTGGCTCAAGATTTTCAACAGGCGGCTAGCGATTTGGCTAAGGGCTCGCCCATAGACTCGCCCAGTAAAATTTTCGACATCTTGGCGCGAGTAGCCCGTTACACCTATACAATTTTCTTTATTGTGGCAATTATTTTCATTATTATTGCCGCTTTTAATTTTTTGACTGCCAAAGGCGACCCGGAAAAAATAAAAAGCGCCCGGAGCCAGATTCTTTGGGCGGTCGTGGCAATCGCCATCGCTTTGATTTCGGTCGGCGCCGCCCAAATTATTCTGTCCTTTATTGAGGGCGCCTGATAAATTATGAGAAATGTTTTTTTTATAATTTCGACAGTTTGCTTATTTATGTTGCCGATTTTGGTTTTCGCAATTCAGGAAGGTAAAGTTCCTTCAGCCGGAGAATTAGGAATTAATCCTTCGCCCGTAAGCGAACCAAGAGGTTTTTTTAAAATAGCCGGCGATGTAGTTAAATACGTTTATATAATTTTCTTTATTATCGCAGTTTTGTTCATTATTGTGGCGGCTTTTACTTATTTAACTAAAGCCGGCCAGCCGGAAGAAATAAAAAAAGCGCATACGCAATTGGTTTACGCCGTTATTGCCATCGTCGTAGCGCTTCTGGCGGTTGGCGCTGAAGCAATTATCAAGGAATTTTTGGGCAGAGGAGGAGGCGGTGTCACAGGCGGCAACGTCTCAAATCCACAGTACTTTATTGACCAAAGAGATTTACCTGTAGAACAGCAAGATTGGGAGTCATTAAATCCCGGAGAAGGTATAAAACCCCTGAATCAATAAATTAAATTTGAAAAAGGTCGAAAGACAATAAATAACAAAAATGTTAAAAACAAAAATTTCGCCAATCATTACTTTAAGCGTTCTGGCTTTAAGCAATGTCGCGCTGGCGCAACAGTACGGTCAGCAATACACCGGTATTACGCCAACCGGTCCGGGAACAGTCGGCGGCATAGTCGGACTCATCGGTCAGATAGTCAGATGGGTTTACATAATTTTCTTCATTATTGCTGTCTTGATGATTATTTTAGCAGCTTTTTCTTACTTGACCGCCGGCGGCGATGAAGAAAGAGTCAAAACAGCCAAAAACCGGATAATCTACGCGGTCGTGGCGATTATTGTCGCCTTACTCGCAGTCGGTTTTGAGTCAATCATCAGAACTTTCTTAGTCGCGCCCGGAGCGTAAAATTTTGAGAAACAAAAATCTGCTCATTAGCGGGAATTCCCATCTAATGGGCATACCCAGCGGAGAAATTTTTAAATTTTTCTTCTGGGTATGTTAAAAGAAGCTTTGGCAGAAGTATTAGAGAGGGAAAAGTCGGTTAGCGTAACTATTCCTAATCCTTTAGGCGTAAACGACATCGTCCAAGTTATTAATAATATTATAAATTATATTATTTATATCAGCGTTCCGATTTTGGCGATAATGATTTTAATCGGCGGGTTTCAGATTTTGACCGCCCGCGAAGATCCCGCAAAAGTGGCCAACGGCAGAAAAACTATAATGTGGGCGGCGATTGGCTTCGTAATTATTTTAGCCGCAAAAGGCGCGGCATTGATTATTCTTACAATAATGGGGTAAGAGTAATTTTATAAAAGAATTATTTAAAAAAGAGAAATCCCTGCAAGAATATTCTTGCAGGGATTTAAATTCAAACTTCTTTACCAATCCAGATGGTGGCTTTGGCTCCCGGTGTGCCTTTAAGCCGGAATCTGCCATCGGTCTGGATATTAATTGCCGTATACTGCTCGTCTGTGTCGTCGCCTTTTAGCTGGTGGTAGGCGCCGTTTTCAAAAAGCACCTCCACTTTTCCTCTTTTGGGTGGCACAACTCTGTCCCATCTCGTCGGCGTATCCTGAAACTCCGACCAATCATCAGCCAGTATGACCTCTTTCCATCTCGACCAGATGATGGTTGGTTTTTTTGCTTCCGCTACCGCCGCCCGCGGTTGAGGAGCTGATAATTTTTTATCCTCGTCTTCTTCCTTGCCCGAAAGAGCGATGCCTAAGATAATCAGCAGGACTAAACAAGCCAAGGATAGGATTAATCCGTTTTTTACCCACTTCTTTATTTTTTGGTCAATGCCTATAGCGGCCATTCTAATCCCTCCCTTCGTTTTTTGACGCCGTTTCTTTTCCTACTATTATTGTGATAGGTTTAAAGTTTGCAGCAATTTCTTTAAGAAGTTGTCCGCTCTCTTCGGGGACAACTATTCTCTTTTCGTCAACATTCTTAGTAACCTTCCCTCTTTCTGTCTGGAATAATAAGGCGCTTGCTTCCGGAGTTAAAGGTTTTTTAATCTTAACTTTTACTCCCCCTCCTACTCCCGATTTTTCCTCAGAGATTTCTATTTCTTCGCCCTGAAGCTTGTTTAACATGTTAATAATATGGGCTGTTTCTATCTCCTCGGCTTCTCGGTGTGCTATTTCTTTTCTAACCTTCTCGAGTTCTTTAGATACTTCTTCTGGCGGCTGAACCTCAGCGACGAAAACATCGACAACATCAATACCCCACTTAGCGGTTGACTTATCAATTTCCTGAGTAATCCCGTATTTCTTTTTTACATCTTCCCCTGTTTCTTTGCCTGGAGTTAAAACGCTTCTGAGGATATCGTTCAGCTCTTGGTGCATTTCTAAGGCCTGATCGAGGGTTTTCTGTTTAGTTACAAGCCTGAGGACCTGTTTTGTTAAATCTTCAAGACCTTTCTCAACTACCTGCGGACCCAATTCAAGATAGGTATACGGGTCTTTTACTATATACTGTATGGTAGTATCTACAGAAACCCTTACGTTCTCTTTTGTGAAAGCCTCGGCTTTAGAGATATCCTTCGCTATTTTCCTTGTATCCACTTCCTCAAGAGACGCGATTAAAGCAGGCGTCCAATGTCGGCCTTCGTCAAATAACCATCTTTTCACTCGTTTCCCGAGAAATAATAGGACTCCCTTATGGGCCACTTTAATTCTTTCTTTTAGTCCAGCTAAACCTACAAGAATTATCGTGAGAATGGTTAACGCTAAGGGGGCTCCATACAAGACAGGAGAATAAGGCGGTTTGATGACGGCTCTAATAATAATCACCATCAACCAACCAAACAACCCAGCGAGAATAGACGCCACGATCGTAATACCAGCACCAATTAGTAGACTCCACCACGGTGCGACTATAAATACCTCCAACTTCTCCTCTTCTTTGTCTTTCATTTTTTCCATTTCTTCCTCCTCGGCCATTCGGCCAAATACATTGTTTTTTCTTAAACCATATTCTAAAATTAAAGACCTACGCCGATTTTAGGAGATAGAAAACATCCCCTAAAATTAGTCATAAACATAGCATAAAAAAGTTCATTCGTCAAGGGCAGGTGGTGAAACTGGGAAACACGTTAGCTTTAGGAGCTAATGCCGCAAGGCTTGAGGGTTCAAGTCCCTCCCTGCCCACACAACTTCAAACCCGCGGGAAAAGAATCCCGCCCTTTTTTATCTGGAGAGTTTTGTCTGTTTTGACGATGCTCCCGAAAATTTTTTCCGAGGTTTGGGGAAGAAAAGGCATCAAAAGTTGCGCGACATTTTCTAATAAATAAATCAAATTAACCAGAGCCCTTGTTCTTCCTGGTTCTACAGCATGCCATGGTTCTGTTATGTTTACATAATTATCGCCGAAACTTATCAAATCCCAAATCGCCGCCAGTGCCTCGTTGAATTTAAACTCTTCTAATTTTTTATCAACCACTTCCGTCGTCTCTTTGATTTTTTTATTAACATTCGTGTCATTCGCGTATGTTTGTATATTGGTGTCGCCTTGGGCGAGCGTTAACACGCGAGCGCAAAAATTACCCAAGCCGTTGGCTAAATCGCCATTATACCTCTCTTTGAATTTTTCTTCGGTGAAATCGCCGTCCTCGTAAGCCGAGACTTCGCGCAAAAGATAATATCTCACCGCGTCGGCGCCGTATTTTTCCGCCAGTTCAAACGGAGAAACGATATTGCCCAAAGATTTTGACATTTTCTGCCCTCCGACCGTGATAAATCCGTGGGCAAAGATTGTTTTCGGGAGCGGCAAGCCGGCGGAAAGCAACATCCCCGGCCAGATAACGGCGTGAAAGCGCAAAATATCTTTGCCGACAAAATGAACGTCAGCTGGCCAGAATTTTTCAAAGTTTTTCGCGTCTTTACTTCCAAAACCGAGAGCGGATATGTAATTGGTCAGCGCGTCTATCCAGACATAAATAATTTGGCTTTCGTCGTCGGGCGCCGGAATGCCCCACGCCAATTTTTCTTTTGGCCGCGAAACGCTAATGTCGTTAACTCCCCGATTTATAAAAGAAAGAATTTCGTTTTTCCGCGATTCGGGGATAATTTTTAATTCATCGCTTTTAATTCTTGATTCAATTTCTCCGGCGTATTTTGAAAGTTTGAAAAAATAATTTTCTTCTTCAATTTGTTCCGGCTCGGTCAGATGCTCCGGGCATTTAGCGTCAACGAGCTCTTTCGGATTTTTAAACGCCTCGCAGCCGACGCAGTAAAGGCCTTGATATTTTCTTTTTTCAATGTCGCCGTTGTTTCTTATTCTTTTCCAGATTTCAAAAACAGCCGGCCAGTGTCGGTTTTTATCGGTGGTTCGCAGAAAATCGTCCCAGGAAAGATTGAGCGCCTGTTTCAACTCTTTAAATTTTTCCGACATTTCGTCAACAAACCTCTGCGGTTCCTTTCCCGCTTCCCGCGCCGCCTTGAATATTTTCGTTCCGTGTTCGTCAGCGCCGGTCAAAAAAAACACTTCCTCGCTTTTTTGGCGATGAAGTCGCGCCAAAACATCGGCCTGGATTTTTTCCAAAGCGTGGCCGATGTGAGGAGGGGCGTTGACATAATCAATGGCCGTGGTGACAAAAAATTTTTCCATCGATGAAGCCTACTCTATTATCCTCCCGCCTTTTATCTTTAATTTCCTTTCTTCCCAGTCCTTGAGAATTTCCTGGAAGACCACAGCCGTCGGCACCGCCAAGATTATTCCGACAAAACCGGCCAAATAAGAGCCGGCCAGAATTGAGATTACCACAATCACCGGACTTATGCCGATCGTTTTTCTCATCACCAAAGGAAGCAGTAAATGGTTTTCTATCTGCTGAATCACCACGAATAGCAAAATTGTGTAAAGGCCCAAAGTCCAGGATTCCGAAATTGCCGCCAGAAAAGCCGCGACGCCGGCGAAAATCGGCCCGGCCAAAGGAACAATTTCCAAAAGTCCGGCAAGAAGGCCCAAAATCAAGGCGTAATCAACGCCCAAAATCCACAATCCCAAAGAAACGAGCGCGCCCACAATCGCCATCAAAAGAATCTGTCCCTGAAGCCAGAGTCCTAATTTTCTCCGGCTGCGGCGATAAATTCCGATAATGTAATCCTCCTGAGTTATGGGCAGAATCGCTCTGAGAAAGGTTTCCACGCCTTCGCGATTGAGCGTCAGATAAAAAGAAAGAACAAAAGTGACGATAATCAAAAGAACGTTGCCGAAAACCGCGGCGACGACGTTAAAAAACGAAGCTCCGCCGGAGAATATAAGATTACCCAGATTACCCATTACCTTATCAAGTTTTTGGATAATATCCGAAGCGTCAAGCGAGCCGAAAATCGGAATTTCCAACTTGCTTATTCCCTGCAAAAGATTTTTAAGTTCCAGAATGCTTATCGGGATAATGGCGTATAAAACCAAAGAGAGAACGATTAAAATTACTATAAACACCAGAAGCGTTCCCAAAATTCTCGGCATTTTCCTTCTTTCCAAGAAACTGACCGGTCTGTCCAAAGCCGAGGAAATAACGATTGCCAAGAAAATAATCACTAAAACCTCGCGGACCATAAACAAAGCCGCCGCCAAAAGCAGCATAAAGAAAATTCGCCAAAGGGAAAACCAAGTTATCTCAAAAGCGTCTTTCTGCATGTTGCCAACAGATTATCACAATTTGAGAATTTTCTCAAATCGTTCCTTTTCCTTAAATGGTCCAATAAGCGCCAGATTAAGTTTATTGTTTTGAAAAATCTCTTTGGCGACCTCCATAATTTCTTCGGCCTTGACGGCCTGATATTTTTTAGTCAGTTCCTGAGGGGGGAGCATCTTTCCGGTAATCACCTCTTGACCGCCGTAAAAACCGGCCAAGGCGTCGGATGTTTCCAGCCCAAGCATCAAATGGCCGGTTAAATGGTCTTTGGCGCGCTGAAGCTCGTTTTTATCTATCGGCTCTTGAATTGTTTTCATAAATTCTTCAATGATTGCCGCGATAACCTCGTTAATTTTGTTATGGTCAATGCCGGCTGAAGCGGCAAGATAACCGTGGTCAGTGTAAGGGTCAGCATCGGCCCGCACATAATAAGCCGCGCCCATTTCTTCACGGATTTTTTGAAATAGCCGGGAACTCATCCCGCCGCCGAGAATATCCGCTAAAATCTCCAAGGCGTATTTTCGTTCGTCAAAAATATCAAAAGCCCGAACGCCCAAAACCAAATGGGTTTGGTCGGTTTCTTTATGCTTAGATAAAACTTCGGGCTTCCGTTGTTGTTCAACGGTTTTTATTTTCGGCGTTTTGACGCCGGATTTAATGTCGGAAAACGCCTGTTTAATTTTTCCGACCGCTTCATTTTCATTGAACTTTCCGGCAAGCACCGCCAAAGAGGACTTGGCGGGATAATGTTCATTGCGATATCTAATAAAGTCATCGCGAGTTAATTTTTTAATCACCTCTTTTCTGCCGGCAATATCCCAGCCAGCCGGTTGGTCGCCGTAAAGCAAAGTCGTGAACAATTCCTGAACTCGTCTCATCGGCAAGTCCTCGTACATATTTATTTCTTCCACGATAACGCCGCGTTCCTTATTAATCTCATCGGCGTCAAAAATGGAATTTTGATAAATGTCGGAAACCACGTCTAAAATTTTATCCAGGTGTTTTGGTTGGGCTTTAGCAAAATAACCGGTGTATTCCATTGAAGTAAAAGCGTTATAGGACGCGCCGATGCTGTCTAATTCTGAAGCAATATCAATGCTTTTCGGCCGCTTTGAAGTGCCCTTAAAACACAGATGTTCCAGAAAATGGGAAATACCGTTGATTTCTTTGGTTTCGTATTTTGAGCCGGCTTCAACCAATACCAGAATCGTGGTCGCCAAACTGTCCGGTTTGGGCACGGTGATAATCCGCAAGCCGTTGTCCAATGTTATTTTATTGAATTTTTCCATTAAGATAATCTTTAAGGTCGTTGATTTTTACTCTTACCTGTTTTGTGGTGTCGCGGTCGCGGACGGTAACGGTGTTATCTTCTAAGGTCTGGAAATCAACTGTGATACAAAACGGCGTGCCGATTTCGTCCTGCGAATAATAGCGTTTTCCGATGTTGCCGCGGTCGTCCCAGGCGGCAGTAAGATTGCTGATTGCTGATTGCTGATTGCTGATTTTTAACATTTTATAAATTTCGCGGGCTTTTTTCACCAGTTCCGGTTTATTTGCCAAAAGCGGAAACACCGCAACTTTATACGGCGCTAAATTTGGTTTGAGTTTTAAAACAACGCGCTTGCCCGCCGAAGCGTTCGCGGAGACGGGGTCTTTGTCTTCATAATAAGCGCTTAATAAAACCGCCAAGAGAGTCCGGTCAACGCCCAAGCTTGGCTCAATCACATGCGGCCAGAATTCTTCGCCGGTTTCCGAATCTTTGTATTTCAAGTTTTGGCCGGAATTCTGTTCGTGGTTCTTCAGGTCAAAATCGGTCCGATAAGCCAAGCCGCAGAGCTCGTCGCGGCCAAAAGGAAAATCGTACTCTATGTCAATTGTTCGCTTGGAATAATGGGCGCGTTCATTATCCTGAACTTCTTTAAAATATAATTTCTCTTCGTCAATTCCGACAAATTGAAACCACTTTTTAATTTCTTCCGACCAGTAATCAAACCATTTTTGCCATTCTTTTTCCTTGATAAAATATTCAATCTCCATTTGCTCAAATTCGCGGGTCTTGAAAATAAAATTTCCCGGCGTGATTTCGTTGCGGAACGCCTTGCCGATTTGGGCGATGCCGAAAGGAATTTTCGGATGAAAAGAATCAATGATGTTTTTGAAATTAACAAAAATCGCCTGCGCGGTTTCGGGCCGGAGATAAGTAAGACCGGCCTCATTTTCAACCGGACCGAGATATGTCTTGAGCATCGTGTTAAAGTTCCGCGGCGCGGTCAGACCGCCGCTGCAAAGCGGACATTTTTTATTGTCTTTAAGTTTATCCGCCTGAAACCGGCTATGGCATTTTTTGCATTCAACCAAAAGGTCAATGAATTTCTTCTCGTGGCCGGATGCCTGCCAAACTTTGCGATTCATAATTAAAGCCGCGTCCAATCCGTACACATCTTCGCGGCTTTTGACGAAAAATTCCCACCAGGATTGCTTGAGATTATTTTTTAATTCAACGCCGAGCGGGCCGTAATCCCAGGAATTCGCCAAGCCGCCGTAAATCTCCGAGCCGGGATAAACGAAGCCCCGCCTTTTGCACAAGCTTACAACTTTTTCCATTAAGTTATTATTCATAATTCATGATTCCTTTATTGCGACACTCTCGTGTCTTTTGTTTCTATGTCAGAGTCCTTCAACGACCGGGTGGTTAATTTTTCAGCCGAACTTTCCAGTTTAATGCCGGCAAAATCATCAATGGCTTGAAGACGAATTTCATCAAGAAGGAGCATCTCTTTCTGAAGTTGAGTGATGTCGGGCGTGGCTTCAACTTGAAATATGGCTTCAATCGGCTGGTCAATCACGCCTTTGGTTGCCGGAATTTTGTCAATCACCCAGATTATCTCCGAAGTTCTTTCATTATAGGTCGGCTGGCTCGCGACATTGCTTTTGACAACGCCTGTCCATTTGACGCTTGATTGAAGAAAGCCGGTAATTTTAACATCTCGGACATCAGTAGCGTAATTTTTAACTATCAAATGAACAGTAAAATTTACCGGGATGTTCACCCGCGGCGGCAACGAGCCCTTGTTAACAATCTCAGCGTTGGGTTCTTTGAAATAGACCTGCGGTTCAATCGTCGTTCTGCCGGCGACTTTGTTTTCCAAACTGGAGAGGCCGATGCTTTGTTCGCTTGTCACATAGTAGGGCACGGTTGGCGAGGTGATTTCTCCCAACGCCTTTAAAGTGAAATTTTTGTCAGATTTTTTCTTAATAGGATAGTCCTCTCTTACATCTATTTCAAACTCAACTTTACCGGTGGCTCCCGGAGCAACCCGCCGCAACTCCGGCGTGTTGGCGGCATTCCAGGTAATAAGATTCTGAGCTGAATTGAAGAAGCCGTCGGTTTCCAGCGAAGAAAAATCAAACATTTCGCCGACCAGCCGCGCCTTAATTACAACATCCTGCAGTCCCATTTCCGTATTGTTGCGGTAAGCCAGCGAATATTTCAGCGTTTGTCCCGCAGAACTCACGTAATTGCTCCCTTGGTCATTGACGAAAATCTTAAGCGACAAGGGCGAGGAGGAAATTAAAACGCTGGCTGTTTTTTCGTCAATCTTATACGTCTGCTCAAGCAAAGACAGCTCCGTTTCAACTTTAATCTCCGAAAAAGTGTCATCCTCTCCGATTAATTTTCCCCGAATGGAGATTTCTCCGCCGGCATTCTTGATTAAGTCCTCAATGGCAAAATAGGTTTTATTGATTAACGTCGGCTCGGAACTCTTAAAAACGAAATTCTGGGGGAAAGTGAATTTCAGCGCCGCGTTTTTGTAGAAATCAACGTCCGAAACATTGGTGTAGCGCGCCAGAATTTCAAATTCTTCGTTATTTAAGACCTTTTGCGGCGTTATTATATCCACTTTAATGGCTGGTTCCTTAGCCAAAATTTCCATTACTTTCGCCTTTTCCACTCTTCCTTCTAATCCCGACGGCACGTAGGAGAGAGTCACCCGGAACCGTTTGATATTCCGTTCTTTCCCGAAAATCACCAAAGGAATTTTTCTTTGTAAACTGCCGGCTTTGTCCAAGTCGCCGAGCTCCTGGGTTACTAAGCCCTGTTTTGTCTGGTCTTGGGCCGGTGCCAAAATATCTTCCGGCAACGAGATGGATAATCTTACTTTCCGGATGGCGTTTTCCGACTGATTGTCAATTTGAATTTTTAAATCAAAAGGCGCGCCGAGCATCGCTTCTTTCGGCGCTTCAACGGAAAAATTTATGTCTTTGGCGGTGAAATACCCATACAAATAAAAACCGCTGACCGCAAGAAGAATCAACGCGGCTCCTATTAATCCGCCGAAAACCCAACGACCGTAACGTTGATATTGTCCAAGTTTTTTGAAGGACTGAAAAATTCCTCCGGCGAACTTCAGAAAGAATTTGCCGAAGAAGGTCTGCCGGAACGGTTTTTTCGCTCCGTAGGCTTTCATCCGGCTCAACTCCCAATCTCGCTTAAACGATTCTCCGGCTTCTTCTTTTTGCGTTGGAGCGCTCTGCCGTGCCTCTTTTATTAGAGGGGGTTTTTGTTTATAAAGCTCTTTCTCTATATCTTCTAAAGGCATTAAATTAATATTATCCCATTTTTCGGGACTTTAAAAGCGCATTTTCGGCATAAAAATTTCTGTTCTTCCGGAGAAAAAGCAGTGGCTTCTTTTTTGCGGCACTGACTGCACTCGGCGAATTTCGGATTAAAACCCATTATTTTAAGCAATGAGCGATAAATGATTTTTTCATCGGCACTCGGGCCGGTCAAGATTTTTTTAAGCAAAAGCCAGAGCTGAAAGTCGGCCTGGCATTCAAAAGTCATTTCTTTGATAAATTTCATTATTCGCAAAAATTTGGCGATTAAAAAAGCCGGCTTGCCGGCTAAAAATTTTTTAATAGCCAAGGCGTCAACTACTTGAAAGCCGTTTTTTTCAACGAGACGGATTTTTACGAGATTTAAGGGTTCTAGATGCCCGCCGAGTTTGGAAGTGATTTTACGGCCGCTTTTGGCTTTGGCAATCACTTTGCCGAGATTTTTAGTGTACAAATAAACCAGAGAATCCATTTCTCCGGCATTTTCCTTATCAAGCACAAAAGCGTCGGTAAGATATTCAATCATTGTTTAATTATAACGCATACCGAGGTTATCCACAGCCCATTGACCCAAGACCCCTTATCCGCTATACTTAAAACAACCCTGATAAAACGGGGTTTTTTATTGGAAAACTTATGAGTAAACGTT
>CAYIKS010000002.1:11207-40230 GCA_964364125.1 uncultured Candidatus Saccharibacteria bacterium | reverse complement strand
AAATTGCCCGGATAATAGCGCTTCCCGGGATAACCCTCGGAATATTTATTGGTCAAAGCTGAGCCCAGAACTTCCAAAATCGCCGCTGAAACGAAATTTTCCGAAGCAATTAAATCTATTGTTTCTCTCTGTCTTTGGGTTTCGAAAGCAATCAATTTATAAAGCCGGGGGTCGCTTTTTTTAAGATTTTTTAAATCCATATCGGTTAATTATAATACAACAAAATCCCGTTGGAAACGGGATTTTGTTGTATAAATGTTAAGGGTTCGGAACTATCTTTCTTCAACTTTCTCTCTTAATTTTTCAATCAGGTGAGCTGCGTAATCTTTGCCTCCTAACCCGAAAGCAAGGCCGCCGGCAATGGCGAGCATTGCAATTAAGCCGGTAACAATAGTATTAAGCAAGACGCCGGCAACTCCCAACTGTATTAAAGCCGCCAGGATGCCGAAAATGATTACTACCCAATTGGTTATAGTCGCCAGGAAATTTGAAGCATGAAGCCGGGCGCTGACCACCGAGGCCTTGACCAATTTGCTCAAGAAATTGGCAACCACCACCGCCGCGAGCAATATTAAGACGGAGATAATAATGTTCGGAATGTAAGTTACCACTTCGCGCAGGAAGGTTGAAAGACCCCAGAGTCCCAAAATATCGGAGGCGGCCAGGATAAAGACAACTACCAGAAACCAGTAAACTAAAGCGCCGAGGAATTTGCCGGAATTTATTGAGAGACCGGCTCTTTCAAAATAGATTCCCAGCCCAAGCTTGCGCAGCAACGAATCTATTTTGAGGGTGCTAATCACTCTTTCCACCAGTGAACCCAAACCAGCGGCGACAATCAAACCGATGATAAGAACAATTAAAGCTCCGATAAGAGAAGGCAAAAAACCGATGACGCCCCCCCAGACGTTCTGGAGCGAACTGACAATCACATCTGTCCAACTTTGAACTGTCATAATTTGGATATTTTATTATTTGTCGACCTTTAAGGATAACTTCCTATATTCTTATTATATCTGACTTCAAGGAATAGTCCACCTCTTGCTGTGGATAACCTTTTTGAATTAGCGATAATTTCGGTTATAATAGACAAAATGAAGTTAATCAGTCGTTTAATCATTTCTTTTTTATCAAATTTAGCGGCTCTTCTGGCGGCGGTTTATTTCGTAAAAGGATTTGAAATCGCGCCGGAAATTGAAAGTTTTCTCTTGGTCACCGCGGTTTTTACTTTAATCAACATTTTCATACGGCCGATTATCAAGATGATTTTAAGTCCGATTATTCTTTTAACTCTTGGTCTGGGAATTATTTTGGTCAATGCCTTTACTCTCTACCTTCTTGACATTTCCTTAACTCAGATTAGTATTGAAGGACTAATCCCCTTGTTTTACGCGACGCTCATCGTCAGCGCGGTTAATATCATAATCCACTTTACTGCCAAAAGAATGGACTAAAAGATGTACATCTCTATCGCTCAAATTATTATTTCCATTATTCTGATAGTTCTGATTCTTCTTCAGGAGCGTTCTTCGGGTCTTTCCGGCGTTTTGGGCGGCGGGGAAACCCAATACTATCAGACGCGGCGGGGACTGGAAAAAATCGTCTTTATCGCCACCGTTGTCTTGGCGGTCATTTTCGCCGCCTTATCGATAATTAGACTTATAATTTAATTAAGGTGTTTCAGGGACCTGTTTTGATTTTTAAAACCTTCAATCGTCTTGAGCGTCTGATTTTCACGGCGTCGGTTTTGATTTTTTTGGCAGCCGGTCTTTTTTTAACGATTCAATTTATTACTCAGAAAACCGTTCTCGTGCCGGTGGTTGGCGGCGAGTATACCGAAGGAGTCGTCGGTCAGCTAAGCTTCATTAATCCGGTCTTGGCCGGCGGCGAGAATGACCGCGATTTAGTAAAACTTTTATTCGCCAATCTTTTTGACTTGGCTGAAAGTTATAAAACAGCCGATGACGGGAAAAGTTGGAACGTCCGCCTTAAAGAGAATGCCTTTTGGCACGACGGAGAAAAAATTACCAGCGATGATGTGATTTTTACCGTAAAAACCATTCAGAATCCCGATGCCAATTCGCCGTTATTTAACAACTGGCAGGGCATTGTTGCCGAGCGGCTCAGCGAAAGAGAGGTCAAGTTTATTCTGCCGATTTCCTACGCTTTTTTTGAGAGCGTGTTAAAAGATTTTTATCCTGTTCCGAAGCACATTTTTGTCGATGTTCCGGCCGCCAACTTAAAATTATCAAGCTATAATTTTGAGCCGGTCGGCAACGGCAAGTTTAAATTCGTTTCAGCGGAAAAGCAGCGTTCCGGCTTTATCACCGATTATCGTTTGGAGAGAAATGAAAATTACGTAAATCAAAAACCTTATCTTAGGCGATTCAATTTTAAGTTTTTTTCCGATGAACTGAAATTAATTGCCGCTTTTAACTCGGGGAGAATCAGCGGTTTCGGCGCGATTGATTCCCTAAACTTAAAAAATGTCAAAATCAGTCATCAGGTTTTCAATTTAATAATGCCGAGATATTACGCCGTGTTTTTCAACGCCAGCGCCTCCCGGCCGCTTCAGGATAAAAATGTCCGACTGGCTTTGGATTATGCCGTTGACAAAAAAGACATTATCAATAAAGTTTTTGCTCAACGGGCATTGAGCGTTGAGGGCCCGCTCGTTCTCGGGATTGAAGGTTTTATTTCTCCGAGCAATTCCAAAGAAAATTTTTCTTTTGATGACGCGAATAAACTGCTTGACGCCGCGGGATGGCAGCGGTCGGGCAGCGGAACGAGAGAAAAAACCGCGGACAAAGAAACGCAAAAATTACAATTCTCTCTTACGGCGCCGGACACATATTTTTTAAAAGAAACTGCTAAGCTCCTTAAAGAAAATTGGGCGAAAATCGGCGTGGAAACGGAAATTAAAATTTTCCCCTTGGACGAAATCAGTCAGGAAATTATAAAAACTCGCAATTACGAAATGATTCTATTCGGCAATAATTTGGGCAGAAGCCCCGACCTTATGTCTTTCTGGCATTCTTCGGAAAGATTTTATCCGGGCTTAAACTTGTCTCTTTATGAAAACAAAGACGTTGATATTTTGATTGAAGCAATCAGAAAGGACTTAAACGAACAAAGGCGCAATCAGAAATTAAGAGAGGCGCAGTCGCGAATCGTTGAAGACCAGCCGGCGATTTTCCTTTATTCTCCCGATTATTTTTACATTGCCCAAAATCGGCTTAAGGGATTTAACGATGTTAATTTTATCGCCATTCCCAGCGACCGCTTTGACAATATTGAGAAATGGTATATAAAAACAGCAAGGGTATTTAAATAAATTGAAAGATTGCTGATTGAAAGATTAATTTTTCAATTTTCAATTTTTCAATCTTGCAATTTTCCTATGGATATTGGACAATATAAACAACTCGCCAAACTCATTCGGGACAATGAAATCTATAAAGTTTACGACTTAGCCGAACTAAAGGACTTAAATCTTTCCCTGACCGAACTTTATCCGCAAAAATCAACAACCGGCCATTCGCACGAAGGCGCGGATGAAGTTTATGTTTTTATTGACGGTGAAGGGATGATGGAGATGGGGCAAAAAACATTGAATGTAAAAGCCGGCGATGTCGCGCTTGTGCCAGCCGGCGACTTTCATAAAGTCCACAATAAAGGAAAGGGAGTCTTGAGTTTCTGGACGATTTTTGAAAAATATGAAGGCCGGGGAAAGTGAGCGGAGCGGATACCTGTCTGACGGAACCGCGGTCGGCTCGCTCCAGCGGCTCGCCGCCGCTTGACTCTCGCCCGACAACTCTCGCTTCGCTCGAGACCAATCTTGTCGGGCTCCGAGACATTCCGCACGACAGGTATCCGTTCCCTATAGAGTTAGTTTAAGAAATGAAGGGCCGCGGGCAGGTGGTGAAATTGGCAAACACGTAGGCTTCAGGAGCCTATGGTCGCGAGACCTTGGGGGTTCAAGTCCCCCCCTGCCCACATTTATTAAGTATGCTCACAAGAACAATTAAACATCGTAGGAAAATAACCGGAGACACCAAGGACGAATTGGTTCGTTTTGTCGCGCTTGGGGGGCTGGAGGAAGTCGGCCGCAACATGATGTTTTTTGAGTACAAAGATGAAATCATTGTTATTGATATGGGACTTCAGTTTCCCGAAGAAGACACGCCGGGGATTGACTATATTATTCCCAATGTCAATTGCTTGGAGTCAAAAAAACAAAACATCAAAGCCGTTATTCTCACCCATGCCCATTATGACCACATCGGCGCCATCCCTTACTTAATTGAAAAACTCGGCAATCCGCCGATTTATACTACGGCGCTTACCAAAGAAATCATCGTCAAGCGCCAGGGAGAATTCGTCAATGCGCCGAAACTCAACGTTGAAATCGTAAAAAACCGCGATAAAGTAAAACTTTCCAGATATTTTGAAGCGGAATTTTTCGGCGTCTCTCATACGATTCCCGACACCACCGGCGTTATCCTGAGAACACCGGTCGGCAACATGGTCCACTTCGCCGAAATGAAATTTGATTACGACAGAAGCGGCAAGCCGCAGGGATTGGACGAGTTTGAGCGCATCGGCAAAATGGGAATCCACACCCTATTTCTTGACAGTACCAATGCCGAAGAGCCGGGCTACTCCATTTCCGAAAGAGTGGTGGAAAAAAATCTTGAAGACCTTATCAAAAAAGCCGAGGGCCGGATTATTATCGGTATTTTTGCTTCTTTACTTACCCGAATGGCGGAAATAATAAAAATTGCTGAAAAATACGACCGGAAAATCGCTTTAAGCGGTTTGTCGATGAAAACTAACGTCCAAATCGCCCAAAATCTCGGTTACATTAAGATTAAGAAAGGCGTCATTATTTCCCTTGAAGAAATTCATAAATATCCGGACGAAAAAATTCTGGTGCTTTCCACCGGAGCGCAAGGAGAACCGAACGCCAGTTTGGTGAGAATCGCCAACGGCGAAAATCGGCATATCGCCATTAAGCCGGGCGATGCGGTAATTTTTTCTTCATCGGTAATTCCTGGAAACGAACGGGCGGTCCAAACTCTCAAAGACAACCTTGCTCGCCAAGGCGCCAAAGTGCATCATTCAAAACTCGTTGACCTTCACTCCTCCGGGCACGCACCCCAGGAAGAACTCAAGGTGATTATGAAACTGGTGAAGCCGAAATTTTTGCTCCCGATTCACGGCCATTATTTTATGCGGGCGCTAAACGCCGAACTGGCTCAGGAAGTCGGCATTGACAAGAAAAACATTTTTCTCATTGACAACGGGCAGGTGGTGGAAATTTATAAAGACAGAGTGAAGATGACCGAGCACACGGTGCCGGCTTATTACGTAATGGTTGACGGCTTGGGAGTCGGTGACGTAGGCGAGGTGGTGATACGCGACCGCCGAGTTCTGGCGCAGGAAGGAATGGTGGTGGTGATTGCCACTTTAGACCGCCACAGCGGCCGCTTTCTTAAAAATCCCGACATCATTTCCCGCGGGTTCATTTATCTTCGGGAAAACAAGGAGTTGGTTGAAGAAGTGAGGAAAAAAATTAAAGGGCTTATCAGCCGCATTCCCCGCCATCAAACCGTTGAGCCGGATTACGTCAAATCGCTGATGCGTGACCAAGTGGGACGATTTTTGTACAATAAAACCAAGCGTCGACCCATGATTTTACCGGTTATTATTGAAGTATGAAGCCAATTCTCATTTCCGGCGTTCAGCCGACTGGAAAACTTCATATCGGGAATTATTTAGGCGCGCTCAAGAACTTCGTCGCGCTCCAAAACCTGCCTGCCGGCAAGGCAGGTTCCGGCAAATACGAATGTTATTTTTTTATCGCTGATTTACATTCTTTAACAGAAGATTTCAGCCCTAAAGAGAAACCGCGTCAGGTTGCGAATTTGGTTTTAGATTTTCTTGCGGCCGGCATCAATCCCCAAAAATCAACAATTTTCATCCAGTCGCAAATACCGGCGCATAGCGAACTTGCTTGGATTTTAAATACGATTGCACCGATGGGCGAGCTTTCGCGAATGACGCAATTTAAGGAAAAATCCGAAAACCATAAACAAAACATCAATATCGGGCTTTTTGATTATCCGGTGCTTCAGGCCGCCGACATCCTGCTTTACGACGCCACAGTTGTGCCGGTAGGCGAAGACCAGGTCCAGCATTTGGAATTTACCCGTACCTTGGCGAGAAAATTCAACGCCAGATTCGGTAAAGTTTTTATTGAACCAAAACCGCTTTTAACCGATGTACCGCGCTTGATGAGCTTGGACAACCCGACAAAGAAAATGTCAAAATCGCGGCTGGCCGGCTGTTTGTTTTTAGATGATTCGGCGAAAGCCATCCGCGAAAAAATCAAAAGAGCCGTCACCGACTCCGGCAGGGAAGTAAAATACGACCCCAAACACAAGCCGGCGATTTCCAATTTGATGAAAATTTACGAAGCAATGGGCGAAAAAACAATTAAAGAAATCGAAACTAAATTTAAAAACAAGGGCTACGGCGAATTTAAAAATGACTTGGCGGAAGTTGTCATTAAATATCTCGCGCCTTTTCAGAAAAAAAAGAAACAACTAAGCCGCGAACATTCCAAAATCAAATCGATTCTTGTCCGCGGCAATAAAAAAGCCAGCCAAAAAGCCGAGAAAAAAATTAAGGAAATAAAAAATAAAATAGGGCTGACAGTTTAATCAGCCCTATTTTATTTTACCGGCACCGGATATTTTACCTCCCCTTTTTCAATAAAACTTTTTATATTTTCAATATCCGTGTCCAAAATTCGCTGAAGCGCTTCTTGGGTGTTGAAGGCGTTGTGGGGGGTGATAATGACATTCGGCATATCTATTAAAACGTGATTCGCCAAGATGGTTTTCAAATTATGCTCTTCCGGATGGCCGTATAAAAGCAGAGATTTTTCGTCCTGAACCGCCCCCTCTTCTTCCAAAACATCCAAGCCCGCGCCGCCTAAAATTCCTTCATTGAGCGCTTTGACCAAGGCCTCGGTTTCAACAACTGCCCCGCGGGAAGTATTGATTAATAAAGCGCCTTTTTTTATTTTCCCGATGTTTTGCGAGTTGATTAGATGATGCGTGGTAGGAAGATAAGGTACGTGAAGAGAAATAATGTCGGATTGCGACAAGAGTTCGTCAAGGGGAACGTATTTAAAACCCAATTTTTCGCAAAGTTCCGGTTTCGGAAAAGCGTCGTAAGCAATAACATTCATTCCGAATCCGTTGGCGATTTTTATCATATGGCAGCCGATTCTGCCGGTGCCGACAATGCCGATAGTTTTGCCGTTCAAATCAAAGCCGCGCAAGCCCTCTAGAGAAAAACTTTCGTCTTCTTTGACGCGGTCAACAGCGGCGTACATTTTACGTGAAAGATTGAGAATTAAGCCGAAAGCGAATTCCGCCACAGTATTGTCGCCGTAGCCCGGGACAAAACCGAGTTTAATTCCTTTTTCTTTTGCTGTATTTAAATCAATATGGTCAAAACCGGTAGAGCGGGTGGTAATAAGTTTGAGATTCGGCAGCGCGTTTATTGTTTCTTTATCAACCGCCGAACCGACGAAAACGGAAATTGCTTCCGCATCTTTTTGCTGAGGCAAATTGTCCTTGTTTAATTTTTCCGCGCTGAAAACCAATTCAACGTCGGAAAATTTCGGCTTGATGTAATCAATTTCCCACGGCTCAATTTCGAAAAAAGTGATTTTCATTATCTTTATTATACAGATTTACCCTCACGTTTAAAAGCCAACCTCTAAGTGTGGGGATTTATTCCGGCAATAGAATACCTACGCCTAAAATTGAAAGAATTCCCAAAACAATGATAAAAAGATGGAAAAGATTTGACGGCTTGGTGTGGCGGTGAATGTGCGGCAAAAGGTCTGTTGCCGCGATATAAATAAATAAGCCGGCGGCAAAAGACAAAAAATAAGGCAACCGCTCGATAAAAATCGGCGAAATAAAATAGGTGATGACTGCGCCCAAAGGGGCGGTCAAACTGGAAAGAATGTTTACGAGAATGACTTTGGCGCGGGAATATCCAGCGTGGATTAAAACGCCGAAATCGCCGATTTCCTGCGGAACTTCATGAAAAAATACTGCCAAAGAAGCGGCTATGCCCAATGGCAGAGAAACAAGAAAACTTAAAGCGATAATAACGCCGTCAATGAAGTTGTGAATCGCGTCGCCGAAAATCACCAAAGGACCGATGGAGTAAAACTCGCATTCTTTTTCGTCGTGGCAATGATGCCAGCGGAGAAGTTTTTCAAAAGTAAAAAGCGTTAAAAAACCGAAGAGAACCGCGCCGAAAATTAAACTGCCTTTCTCCAAACTCGCTAATTCCAAGGCCTCGGGAATTAAATCAAAAAAAGCCGCTCCCAAAAGCGCGCCAACTGCGAAACTGACCAAATAAAGAGAGGCCCGGCGGGCAAAATTTTCTTTAAACAACAACAGAAACCCGCCGATTAAAGAAAGCACGCCGCCGAAAACGCTGGCGCCGAGAATCCAATAAAAAATTTCCATTACTTCTTTGCTTTTATTATTTCGTCAATTATGCCGTAGTCCTTAGCTTCCGAAGCCGTGAGCCAGAAATCTCGGTCAGTGTCTTTTTCAATTTTTGAAAGCGGCTGGCCCGTGTGTTTGACCAAAATTTGATTGAGCCGTTCTTTGATTTTGATAATCTGGCGGGCGGTGATTTCAATTTCAATCGCTTGCCCTCCGGCTTCACCCATGACCTGGTGAAGCAGAATTTCGCTGTTCGGCAGAGTGATTCTCTTTCCTTTTTTGCCGGCTGCCAGAAGCACGGCCGCCATTGAGCCGGCCGAGCCCACGCAGACCGTTGAAACATCCGGTTTAACATACTGCATTACGTCATAAATCGCCATTCCGGCGGTCACCACGCCGCCCGGAGAATTGATGTAAAACTTGATGTCTTTTTTCGGGTCCTCGTGCTCCAGAAAAAGCATCTGGGCGACGATAGAATTTGCCAGGCCGTCGGTAATTATACCGCTGAGAAAAATTATCCGCTCTTTCAGCAAGCGCGAATAAATATCATAAGCCCGTTCCCCAAACTGGGATTTTTCTATAACGGTCGGTATTAGATACTGGTCAAACGGCTCAAAGTATTCCATTGCATAAATTATAACTTTATTTCAAAAACTTTACAATAAGTAAAGCCACGATGTTGATGACTTTAATTAATGGATTAATCGCCGGGCCGGCAGTGTCTTTATAAGGGTCGCCGACGGTGTCGCCGGTGACCGCGGCTTTGTGCGCCTCGCTTCCTTTGCCGCCGAAATTTCCGTCTTCAATGAATTTCTTGGCGTTGTCCCAAGCCGCGCCGCCCGAGGTCATTGAAATCGCCACAAAGAGTCCGGAAATAATCGCGCCGATTAGAAATCCGCCTAATGCTTCGGCTCCGAGTAAAAACCCGACTGCCAAAACCGAAACAATCGGAATGAGCGACGGGATAATCATTTGTTTGAGAGCCGCTTTGGTAACAATATCAACGCATCGGGCATAATCAGGTTTTGCCTCTCCTTCCATTATTCCCGGAATTTCCCGAAATTGCCTTCGCGCTTCTTCAACTACTTTGCCGGCTGCTTTGCCCACTGATTTCATTGCCATTGAACCGAATAAATACGGAACCGCCGCACCCAAAAACAGACCGATGATAATGTAAGGATTTTGAAGTTCAAAAGTTATATTTTTGATAAACCTTGACAGTTCTTCGGTGTAGCTGGCGAATAAAACCAGAGCGGCCAAGCCGGCTGAAGTAATGGCATAGCCCTTGGTTACGGCTTTAGTGGTGTTGCCGACCGCGTCCAAAGCATCAGTGATTTTTCTCACTTCCTGCGGCTGGTCGCTCATCTCGGCAATGCCGCCGGCGTTGTCGGTAATCGGCCCGAAAGAATCAATCGCCACAATCATTCCGGCGGCCGAAAGCATGCTTAAAGCCGCAATAGCAATGCCGTAAAGTCCGGCTAAATAAAAACTCAGCAAGATGCCGGCGCTGATGAAAATAATTGGCAGAAAAGTCGCCTCCATTCCGATTGACAAGCCGATGATTATATTAGTGGCATGTCCGGAGCGGGAGGCCTCGGCAATGGAACGCACCGGTCGGAATTTTTTTGCGGTGTAGTAATCAGTAATAATAACCATTGCCGCCATCACCAATAAACCAATCAAGGCGCAAAAATAAATTTGTAAATAATTTTGGACAAAATAAAATTTCACCGCTGGATAAAAAAGAATCGCGGAAATTATTACCGAGGCAAAAAGCCCTCTATAAAGAGCGTTCATTATATTTTGTCCTGAGCCTGCCGAAGGGTTTCCCAGCCGCACAAACAAACTGCCGACAACCGAAGCCAAAATAGCAAGCCCAGCCAAAACCAAAGGAAGATTGATTCCGGCAGAGCCGACAATCAAAGCGCCCAATAAAATGGCGGCTGTTAAAGTGACGGCGTAGGTTTCAAAAAGGTCAGCTGCCATTCCGGCGCAATCGCCGACATTATCGCCGACGTTATCGGCAATGACCGCCGGGTTTCTCGGGTCGTCTTCCGGAATGCCGGCTTCCACTTTGCCGACCAAATCCGCTCCGACATCAGCGGCTTTGGTGTAAATGCCGCCGCCGAGCCGGGCGAAAACCGAAATTAAACTCGCGCCGAAACTTAAACTTATTAAAACTTTTACGTCGTTAGTCAAAAAATAAAATACGCTGACAGAGAGTAAAGCCAAAGCCACCACCAGAAATCCGGTAACCGAGCCGGCTTTAAAAGCCAGAGATAGAGCCGGCGCTAAGCCCTTTTTCGCGGCTTCGGCGGTTTTGGAATTGGAGCGCACTGCGATGTTCATTCCGATGTAGCCGGCTGAAGCCGAGGCAATGGCGCCGAGCAGAAATCCAACAACCGAAAGCCAGTCAAAAGCGAAATAAAGAACGATTGATAAAACCAAAGCGACAATCCCTATGGTCCGGTACTGCCGGTTCAAAAACGCCGAAGCCCCGGCCCGAATAGCCGCGGATATTTCTTTCATTTTCTCGTCGCCATCCGGCTGTTTTTTCAGCCAAAAAATAATGTAAGCGCTGTACAAAATTGCGATGAGAGAAGGAAGGATAGCGAAATAATAAATAGACATTATGGTTTTATTAATTGAACCGCTGTCCAATTGATTGGACATTTATTTTTCGGAGACGGTTTTCTTCGGTGCTTCTTTCCCGACGCGCTTCTCGGTCGGGACCCCGGCCTCCGACGCTTCCGGTCGGAGCGTCGGGGCTTTTTCTTCTAATTTTTCCGTCTCAAATTGCACCACATCGGGCCGCGATTGCGAACGGACATCTATTTTCCAGCCGGTCAGTTTGGCGGCTAACCGGACGTTTTGTCCGCCTTTGCCGATTGCCAAACTCAACTGGTCTTCAGGCACCATAACTTTGGCTTCGCGCCGAGGCAAAATTTCCACTTCCCTGGCTTTTGCCGGCGAAAGAGAAGAGGCGATGAATTTTTCCGGGTCTTCCGACCATTCAATAATGTCAATTTTTTCGTTGCCGAGTTCATTAGTCACCGCCATTACCCGCGTGCCGCGCTGACCAACCAGCGAGCCGACCGGGTCCACGCCTTCGGCTTTGGAAGTCGCGGCGATTTTTGTCCGGCTGCCGGCTTCCCGAGCAATGGCTTTGACTTCCACCAAGCCCTCGTGGATTTCCGGCACTTCCAGTTCAAAAAGCTTGGAAACGAATTTCGGATGAGAACGTGAAAGAATGATACCCGGAATTCTCGTTTCCTCCTGAACCGCCATAATATAAAACCTCAGCCGTTCGCCGATGCGAAAATGCTCGCCCGGAATTGTTTCGTTGTAAAACATAATGCCCGTTGCCCGGCCAAGGTCAATGTAAACATTGCCGCGCTCTATCCTTTGAACCGCGCCGCTGATGAGTTCTCCTTCTTTGCCCAAAAATTCTTTTTTGATTGATTCCCGTTCCACTTCGCGGATGCGTTGAAGTAATACCTGCTTGGCGGTCTGGGTGGCGATTCTGCCGAAATCCTCATGTTCTTCCAAAGGAAATTCCAAATCCTCGCCGACAGAAACATCGGGTTTAATTTTTTTAGCTTCTTCAATCAAAATGTGCCGGTCGGGATTGTAAAGCGGCAGCACCGACGCTTCGGTCGGTGCCCCGACCTCCGCGGTCGCGGAGCGTCGGGGTTCTTCTTCCTCCTCTTCGCCTTTCTCTTTTATTCTTACCGCGGTTTCGTCAACAACGGTTTTCACCTGCCAGAACTTCAAATCGCCGGTTTTCAAATCCATTTTCACTTTAACCAGTTCTCCTTTTTTACCGTATTCTTTTTTATAAGCCGCGGCGATTGCGGATTCAATAACTTCCAAAACCTCCTCAGGTTTGATGCCTTTTTCGTCAGCGATTTGTTCAATCGCCCGGTTGATGTTTTTTAAATCCATACAATGTGATTATAAGAAAGTCCGCTCGGAGCGGACTTTCAGTATTGACAGTTTAGCGGAAAATTATATTATAGTCAAGCCCGAAAATCCTCCCCGCGTTTTCCGTGGTTTGGCGGCAGATTTCTTCAAAAGAAACGCCTTTTATCTTCGCCATTCTTTTGGCGGTTTCTATGATATAGAGCGGTTCGTTTCTTTTGCCGCGATAAGGCGCGGGAGAAACGTACGGCGCGTCGGTTTCCAAAAGAATTTTTTCCATTGGAATAAATTTAATAATCTCATCAAAGCTTCTGTTAAAAGTAATCAATCCGCCGAAAGTGAAATAAAATCCCATTGCCAAAAGTTTTTTGGTGTCTTCAAGAGAGCCGGTGAAGAAGTGAACAATGCCGGGGGAAGTATTGAGTAATGAGTTATGAGTGATGGGAATTCTTATTAAATCCGGAAAGGCGTCTCTACAGTGAATCATTAAGGGTTTGTTTATTTCTTTCGCCAACTCAATTTGTTTTACAAATAATTCTTTTTGATTTTTGAGTTGTAATTTTGAATTTTGATTTTTAAGTTTTGAATTTTCTAATCCGCATTCTCCAATCGCCACTACCTTCGGCTCATGGGCGAGTTTTTTGAAAAATTCATAGTCCCAGTTTTTGTCCGCTTCGTGCGGATGAACACCCACAGTCGCATATACCCCCTCTTTATATTTGTTCGCCAATTCCACGGCTTTAATTGAGCTTTCTTTGTCCGCGCCGACATTGACGAGCCAAATAGCGTTATCCAAGGCGCGCTTGATAACTTCGTCGCGGTCTTTATCAAATTGAGGAAATTGGAGATGGGTGTGGGAATCTATCAGCATATTTATAGTATAATAGGTTTAAGGTTAAAGGTTAAAGAAAAATGAAAAACGCGAAATTTATAAAATTATACGCGGATTTTCTTTCGCGCTCTATCCGAATAGAACGGCCGTTGAAAGTCGTTTTTGATTGTTCTAACGGAACCGCCGGGCCGATAGTTAAAAAGTTAAAAGTTAAAAGTTTAAAGTTTAAAGTTTTTAATGGAAAACCGGACGGGAGTTTTCCCGCGCACGGGCCCGACCCGTTAAAGCGATTGGCGATTTACGATTTGCGCTCAGCCGTTCTTAAACGCAAGGCGGATTTGGGAGTGATTTTTGACGCCGACGCTGACCGCGTGTTTTTCATTGACAATCGCGGCAGATTCGTTGACCCGGACGCGATTGCGCGACTTTTGATTTGGCAATTAAAACCGAAAAAAGTGATTATTGATGTCCGAACTGGGTGGCTCATAAAGAAATTCAAAATTCAAAATTCCCCGAAGCAGATGCTTCGCATCGCTACGGGGCAGGCAAAATTCAAAATTCGTATAAGTAAAGTGGGCCATTATTTTATTAAAAAACTGATGCGTCAAAAAAAAGCCGATTTCGGAGTTGAGCGGAGCGGGCACTACTACTTTAAAGATTTTTTTTACGCTGACGCCGCAATTTTAGCCGCCATTCATATCATAAACGCGGTTTCAAAACTGCCTTACAGCTTGGCGGATTTTGTTGATTTGCTGCCGCGGTATTATAGAAACGGAGAAATAAATATCAGACATCAGATATCAGGTGTTAGATGTCAGGAATTATTTAAAAAAATAGAAAAATCACTAAAAGCTAAAAACTATAAGCTAAAAGCTCGCGTTTCCCGTCTTGACGGTCTGACAATGGAATTTGACAACTGGTGGTTTAATTTGCGGCCTTCAAACACCGAGCCGCTTATCCGCTTAAGCATTGAATCTGACAGCAAGAGAATTCTAATAAGACAAAGAAAACAATTGACAAAACTAATAAATAGCGATATAAATTAACCAACGACAAATGAGTAATGATATTTTATTTAATAGTTCTTTCGGCTTGAAACTTTCGGCGGAAGCGGTGGTGAAAGAACTCATCCGATTTATGAGAGCCGACGAACAGCGCCGGTATAAAATCGTCATCGGAACGGATTCGGAAAAATACGACGGCGGAATGGCGGATTTTGTGACAGCGGTGGTTGTTCACCGGGTCGGAAACGGCGGCCGTTATTTCTGGCGCCGCATTGGAATGGCGAAAATTCATACCCTCCGCGACCGGATTATCCAAGAAGTTTTGTTTTCCATTGATGTTGCCAAAGAAGTTTTAGTTCATCTTAAAACTCTTGAGGCGCCGGCGTTTGATTTTGAAATTCACGCTGATATCGGCGAGAACGGCGAGACCAAATCAATGATTCAGGAAGTCGTCGGAATGATTCGGGCTTACAATTTTGAAGCCCGCACCAAACCCGAAAGCTACGCCGCGTCAAAAGTGGCGGACAGACATGTTTGACAAAATTGTCTTAGACATTGAAACCAAAAACACTTTCGCCGACGTTGGGAAGGATAATTTTGACGCCTTGGAGGTTTCGCTGGTCGGCGTTTATTCCTATAATCAGAACAAGTTTTTTAGTTTTGGAGAAGACGAAATTGAAAAAGTCAGCGAATTACTTAAAAGCGCCGGACTGTTGATAGGTTTTTCCATCAGCAATTTTGATTTGCCGGTGCTAAGAAAACATTTTCCGGCTGAAGGCGAATTTGACATTTTTTCCATTCCGCGAGTTGATATTCTGGACGAAATTGAACTGGCGTTGGGCCGGCGGATTGGTTTGGATTTATTGGCGAAAATTAATCTCGGCGTCGGCAAAAACGGCACCAGCTTGGAAGCCGCCGGCTTATACCGCGACGGCAGAATTGAGGAACTGAAAAATTATTGCCTGAACGACGTAAAAATCACCAAGGACTTATACGAACTCGCCAAAAAACAAGGACATCTGCTCGTACCCAAAAAAGGCGCGGCTGAACCAATAAAAGTGCCTTTCAATTTACAGGAACAACTTTTACATCAGAGATTGTTTTAACTCTTTTGTTTTAATCTTAACCCCCAAATAAACCTTTTGAGGGGTTTTAATACCAGTAGAGCGCTATGCTATAGCATAGCGCTCAGATTAACTATAGTGTTTTTATAAGTTGAAAATCTGAAAATCCGGTGCTATAATATATTTTCTTAAAATGGATAAAAAGTTTTTTATTTTGATAATTGCCATTGCTTTTATTGGCGGTTTGATAGGGGGAGCAATGTCGGAGACGAAATTGCTTTGAAAATTTTAAGAAAAGGAAAAGAAATGGAAATTAAGGTAAAATTAGAGGAAAGACCATGAACCATTTCCACCGTTTCACAATTAAAGCCCAGGAGGCGCTGCAGAACGCGCAGGATTTGGCTGCCAAGGAAAATCACGGTGAGTTAAAAATCATTCATCTTTTAATCGCCCTGATTTCCGACGAGTCGTCTTTGGTGCGGCCGCTTTTGGTTCGGGCCGGAGTCAATTTGGAGGCGTTGAGTCAGGCGCTTAACGAAGAATTAAAAAGACAGCCGAAAATTTTCGGCGGCGGAGCGGTTGGCCAGCTTTATCTCTCCCAGGAACTGATGCAGATTCTGGACCGGGCCGCCAAAATCGCCCAGAATCAGAAAGACGAATTTATTTCCTGCGAACATTTGCTTTTGGCGATTTTGGAAATTTCGTCAATAGCCGGCGGAATTTTGGAAAGATTCGGTCTGCGTCGGGAAACCGCGTTAAGAATTTTAGCCGGCTTGCGTGGTTCAATGAGAATCACTGACGAAATGCCGGAATCTAAATTTCAGGTTTTGGAAAAATACGCGATTAATCTGACTCAACAGGCGCGGGAAGGAAAACTTGACCCGGTTATCGGCCGGGAAGAAGAAATCCGCCGGGTGATTCAGGTTTTAAGCCGGCGCACCAAAAACAATCCGGTTTTAATCGGCGAGCCCGGAGTAGGCAAAACCGCGATTGTTGATGGCTTGGCGCAGAGGATTGTTTCCGGCGACATTCCCGAACCGCTTAAAAACAGAGAAATCGTGATGCTTGATTTGGGCTTGCTGATTGCCGGCACAAAATTTCGCGGCGAGTTTGAAGACCGGCTCAAAACGTTCATTAAAGAAATTCAACAGGCAGCCGGCAAATACATTCTTTTTATAGACGAAATTCACATGATTGTCGGCGCCGGAGCGGCCGAAGGCGCGGTTGACGCTTCTAATCTGTTGAAGCCGGCTCTCGCCAGAGGCGAGCTTCACGCCATCGGCGCCACCACGCTCCGCGAATATCAGCGCTATATTGAAAAGGACGCGGCTTTGGAGCGGAGATTCGCGCCAGTGATGGTGGAAGAGCCTTCCATAGAGGACAGCGTGGCTATTTTGCGCGGTCTTAAAGAAAAATACGAGGTTCATCACGGCGTGCGGATTTCCGACGAAGCTATTGTCGCCGCGGTCAATCTTTCGGCCCGCTATATCACCGACAGATTTCTGCCGGACAAAGCCATTGACCTGATTGACGAGGCGGCGGCCGGCCTGCGTTTGGAAACCGAAAGCTTGCCTCAGGAAATTGAAAAATTAAGAAAAGAAATTACCCGACTGGAGGTTGAAAAATCCGCGCTCTCAAAAGAAAAAGAAAAAGGCAGACGGCTTAAAGAAATAGAAAAGGAACTGGCGAAACTTAAAGAAAAAAACGACGAACTTTCGGCGCGCTGGCATGCGGAGAAAATCAGTTTTGAGCATTTTCATAACCTGAAAAAGAAAATTGACGAATTGCGTCGGGAAGCGGAATTGGCCGAGCGTGAAGGCAATCTGGAAAAAGTGGCGAGAATCACTTACGGAGAATTGCCGCAGGCGGAAAAGGAACTTAAGGCGTTTGAGAAGAAATACATTGAAAGAAGTCAAAAGTCAAAAGTCAAAAGTCAAAAGTTAGAGGAAGGATTTATCAAAGAGGCGGTTGAAGAGGAAGACATTGCCGCGGTTGTTTCCCGTTGGACCGGAATTCCGGTGGCGCGAATGCTTGAATCAGAAGCGGAAAAATTGTCGCGGCTTGAAGAAATTTTGTCGCAACGGGTGGTTGGTCAGGAAGAAGCGATTAAGGCGGTTGCCAATGCTTTGCGCCGGGCCCGGGCCGGACTGGCCGATGAAAACCGGCCGCTTGGCAGTTTTATGTTTTTGGGACCGACCGGCGTCGGCAAAACCGAACTGGCTAAGACCTTGGCGGAATTTATGTTTAACGATGAGAAAGCGTTGATTCGGATAGATATGAGCGAGTATATGGAACGGCACTCAACAGCGCGTTTAATCGGTTCGCCGCCGGGATACGTCGGCTACGAAGAAGGCGGGCAATTAACAGAAGTAGTCAGGCACCGGCCTTACAGTTTGGTGCTTTTTGACGAAATTGAGAAAGCCCATCCCGAAGTTTTCAATATTCTGCTCCAGATTTTGGACAACGGCCGCTTGACCGACGGCAAAGGCAAGCTCGTTAATTTCCGGAACGCCATCATTATTCTGACTTCCAATGTGGGCAGCGAGTATTTCAAAAAGATTTCGCGGATTGGGTTTGAAATGTCAACGGATGTTGATGTTGATAAATCCCGACGCCCTAAAGGAGTCGGGGCTCCGACCGTAGCGTCGGAGGAAATAGATAAAGAACGAACCGAGACGTTTAAGGAACGGGTTCAGGAATCCCTGCGCCAGACCTTCAGGCCGGAATTTCTCAATCGTCTGGATGAAATCATCATCTTCAATCCTTTGGGCCGCCGGGAAATTGAAAAAATTGTGGAACTCCAACTGGCGCAATTCAGGCAGAAGTTGGCGGAGCGGGGCATGGAAGCGGCCATTGAAAATTCGTTGAAAAAACACATTGCGGAAAACGGCTTTAACCCGGAGTTCGGCGCCCGTTCCATAAAAAGAACGATTCAGCGGCTGATTTTTGACCAGTTGGCTGACAAATTAATTAAGGGCGAACTGAAAAATGTTAGGAAAATTAAACTCGGTTTTAAGGGTTCTGCCCTTACGATTAATACTTAAGGCGATTGTTTTCGCCGCTTTCTTAACTGGATTTAAGTTCGGCGTTATTCCAACCGGATTCTTTCCGATTCTTTTGTTTATTTTAGCCGCGGTCTATTTTTATTTCCGTTCAGCGATTCATTCCCGCCAGCTTCTTTTTTCCTTTTTAACCATTCTTTTTCTTTCCTTGGTTTTTATCGTTTATTGGCCCTTGAATTCTTGGCTGCTTGAAACGGTTATTATTTTGGGTTTGAGCGCGGCTTTTTTTCTGATTCTGGGCATCAAGAATTTGTTTTTTATCGAACGGCCGGCTTTCTATTTTTTGTTGAATAATTTATTTTTCTTTTTAATCTTTCTTTCGTTCTTTAGGGTTGATTTTCGTTTCCCGACGATGAAATACATTCTGGTTTTTATCCTTTCGTATTTTCTGACCGGAGAATTTTTGAAGTTTTTCATAACCGGACCTTCGCGGCGCCGGCTCTTGTTTTCCGCGGTTTTTTCCTTTATTGTCGTTCAGGCGCTCTGGGCGGTCGCTCTTTTACCTATCGGATTTTTGAATTCAGCGGCGCTGCTTCTGCCTTTTGTTTTTATTCTCGGCGACTTTAGCGTTCACCTTCTTGAGGGTTCGCTTAATCGGCGGCTGGTTTTGAGGAATATTACGATTTTAATAGCAGCAGCGATTATCATTTCCGCGGCTTCGCGCTGGACCCTTTAACTCTTTTAATGGAGAAACAGAGATGAAATAATATCGTTGTAATATACAATAGAAGTTATCCACAGAGAGCAACTTGACGTCGCCCGTTTTTTGGAGAATAATTAGTTTATAATCCATTAAAATGGAAGAAGACGATTAAAAATTTTTTGGTTCAGGAGTGAGGCTGAACCGCATTAATGTAATTGCAAGATTGAAAAATTGAAAGATTGAATAATTAATCTTTCAATTAGCAATCTTTTAATTATTTATGGTCTGCCTCGCTCAAAAGCGAGTTTTTTTATTGATATCAACCATTATTTTCCAGTTCTTCCGTTGGCTGATCCTCACTAGGTTGGCGGTCGGTCGAAAACGGAAAATAATGTTCCAGAAATTAACAAAAAGGTCGACGACTTAAAATAAAATTAGGTCGATAAATCATTAAAAAACGAAAATAAATTAAATTCAAAAAATGAGTAATACAATAAAGAAAATCTCGTCAATCGGACTTTCAGTTACAACCGCTGTTTGGCTTTCAGGCGCGGCAATGATAATGCCGGTTGCTTCAGCGGCCACTATTGAAGAATTGCAGGTGCAGATTTCCGCGCTTTTGGCGCAAATTCAGGCCTTGCAAGCGCAATTAGCAGGAGCTCAGGGAGCAGCCGTAACATACAACTTCACCCGAGACCTCACTCTCGGTTCAAAAGGCGACGATGTTAAGGCATTGCAGCAGTTTTTGAACTCCAAGGGTTTCACCGTGGCAGCCAGCGGCGCTGGTTCCGCGGGCAATGAGACCACCTACTTTGGTTCATTAACCCAAGCAGCTTTGGCAAAATATCAGGCCTCAGTCGGCATTTCGCCGACCGCCGGCTATTTCGGTCCAAAAACCCGAGCTTATGTCGCTTCATTAGCAGCGGCTCCGACAACGGGTCCGACCGTTCCGGCCACTGGCTTGGCTTTGGCTTTAGCCAGCGACAATCCAGCTGGACGGACTATCCCCAAAGGCGCTTCCGCTGTTAATGTCTTAAAGTTTACAGTTTCAGGAAGCGGCACCTTGACTGAGTTGGCCTTCAAGCGAAAGGGTGTCGGCGCAACCGCTGACATTGCTTCGGCCGGCGTCTATCTTTACGAGGACGCGACTCGTTTGACTTCGGGCAGAAGCTTGAATTCAACGAGCCACGAAGTGAGCTTTGTCAATCTTGCTCTCGCGGTCGCGAGCACAAGAACGCTCTGGCTGGCGGTTGATGTTTCAACAAGCGCGACTGCCGGAAACAAGAACTATTTTGAGCTCGTTTCTTCGGTCGGAACTCCTTCTATCAGCGGTTCCTTAATTGGCAATACGTTTGAGATTGGAGGTCAAGCGGCTGGAGTGGCGACCACCACCAAGGTGGGCTCGCTTTCAAGTTCAACAGTAGGCGCCAAAAACGTTCAGGTTTCCGAATTTCGTCTTGATGTGTCGGGCGAGGAGGACGTAGAGGTTATGTCTATCGCTGTGACCCAGGGCGGTTCCATTTCCAACGCCAATCTTTCCAACTTCGTCTTGAAGCAGAATGATGTGGCAATCGCAACTGCCGCCGCTATCGGCAGCAAGGATTTGATAACCTTTGCCTTAAGCTCGCCGTTCAAGATTGAAAAAGGCCAGCAAAAAACCTTTAAAGTATATGCTGATATGTCTGGTTCAGCGAAATCAGGCGATCAAGTCAAGCTGTACTTCGATTCTGCGGCTGACGTGCAGGCCAAAGGCAAGACCTACGGCTTCAATGTGAAAGTTGACATCACCGCAATGGATACTGTTTCCGAAGCTCACACCGTTGAGCTAAAAGGAGGCGATGTAACCATTACCTTTAACGGCCCGATTTCCGGCGACATTGCGCGCCGCGGTCAGGATGTTGAAGTATTTAACTTCACCATTGCGACCAAGAGCGCCATTGAAATCAGAAACTGGAGATTTCACGCAACGACTAGCGTTTTGGCTTCAGGCAAGGGCTTCAACGATTTCAAAGTTTGGGACACAACCTCAAACAGCGTTATTACGAGCGCGTTTGATATCACGACTTCAACAGACCAAACCTTTGCCGATGTCTACACAATGGCAGCGGGCGCGTCCAAGGTCTTTAAGGCCACAGTGGACGTTGACCCTGACAATGCTGATAACGACACCTTGTTGGTATCGCTCTTAGCGTTCCAGGCAAGCGACATCAAGAACACGGAAAACAACCAGTTTGTGGCTACCTCGGCAATAGTGCCAAGCGCTACTGTTTCAGGCAACACCATGACAGTTAAAGCTCCGTCTCTTGACATCCAGCTTTCTTCCAGCCCCTCATCGCAAACCTACGTGCAGGGCTCTACAAAAAAGGCGCTGGTTGCTTTTGGCTTTAAAGCCGTTGCTGATACTATCAAGGTTTCAAGCGTAAAGATTACCGCATCTTACACCAGCGGTACGCTGACCTCTGGAGAAGTAACTAATCTTGCTCTCTATGACGGCGACACCAAGGTTTCGGATGAAAAATCTTTGAATTCCTCTGACTTGACGGCAACCTTTGACAGCCTGAGTGTTTCAATCGCGAAGGACACCACCAAGACCATTACAGTCAAAGGCAATATCGCGACCGACGCCACAAACGGTGACGTGTTCCACGTAAAAATCAACAGCACCTCAACCGACATAACTGCGACTGATAACGACGGCAATAGCGCAACTATTACCGGAGCAACGGCAAACTCTGCCGGAACGGTCGCGATTACCGTTGCCAGCGTCGGCAGCGTTACGGTTGTTAAAGCCGGCGATGACACCGAGAGCGAAGCAGGCGTGATGCTTGCCAACGGCGAGCGGGTTCTCGCCAAGTTCCGGTTCACGGCAACGGACGAAGATATGACGGTTAATAAACTGCATATCTTGATTGCCAGCTCAAGCACGGCGATAGCCAATTCCGACGGCGGCACGGTGGTGGACGATGTGCCGACCATAAAGCTCTATTACGGTTCAACCCAGATTGGAGCGGCATCCGGCTACAACGTCAATTCAACCGGCGCTTCCACGTCCATCGCGGAAGTGAGCGGCCTCGGCTGGGTAGTTTCACGGGATAGCAGCAAAACCTTAACAGTAAAGGGCGTTATTCCCACTATCGGCCAGAGCGGCTCAGGCGCTGACTTCGGCACTTCTGTCTGGGCAAGCATTATGGCGGCCGGATTTGAAGCGCAGGGCGCGACCGCTAAAGACAGCACTATCACTGCCGCAACCGGCAATGAAAAGCTGATTTACAAGACCGCTCCGAAATTAACTTCAGCCGTGAAAGGCACCGACAGGCTTACCGCAGGCACCGTTCAGGTTATGAAGTTTAAGATTAAAGCGGACGGTCCTGACCAGGTTGCCTGGAAACAGATTCAGTTCAAAGTAACTGTCACGCAGGCCTCAATGAGCGCTGTTGAAACGGCTCCGGGGACGACGGTTGGTAACGTTGGCTTGAAGGATATTACCGGAGGCGGAAGCACCCAGCTTAATATCGCCTCGGCCTTCAGCTCAACTTCAACCACAACCGGCGAACAAGTTGCTTTGGGCAGTCCCGGCGGACAAACCGGCTATGTATCGCTCTTGCTTAACGCCGAACGGACTATTCCGTCGGGCGAAGAGAGAGAATACGAGCTTAGCTTGGCATTCACCGGCATGTCCAGCACGGTAGGAGCCTCTACCCTCGTTGCTCAGGTGCACCGCACGGAAACTTCCAAGTTTACCGGCACAGTAACCGGAGTGCGGGCTTCAAGCGGTACCACTACCGACGCGGCTCCGTCCTTTGTCTGGTCTGATTACTCGGTTTCAACTCATACTGACACCGAGGGCCCGACAGCGACCTCAACTGCTGACTGGGCAAACGGCTACCTTTTGAACGGCATACCTTCAAACACGGTAACCTTGAGCAACTAATGGTTTGAGACATTAGCGCTCTAAAAACCAAAAAGAGCCCTTCGGGGCTCTTTTTGGTTGAATTTTCCGCCCAATAAAACTATTATATAAACATTATGCCAAAAACAGCTTTTTTTGCTAAGGCGATAAAATGGCTTCTGATGGCAACAGCTCTAACGCCGCTTGTTGTTTCCAATATCACTATCTATCCCTTTGTTTTCCCTAAAATCGTTTTTTACAGGATTCTAATTGAGATGGCCGTGGTGTTGGCGCTGGCGTATTTTTTAACCTTACCGCGCGCGGACCTTAAAGAATTATTGGCGGGATTTTATTCTAAATTAAAAGAGGCAATGAAAAATCCGGTAATTGTTTTTTTGTCTCTGTTTTTTTTGTCTTTGGCGCTCAGCGCGGTTTTGGCGGAAAATGTTTATCGGGCTTTCTGGGGGGACGTGGAGCGCGGCGTCGGCCTCTTCGGCTTTCTGCATTTTTACATTTTTATTATTCTTGCTCTGATTTTCTTTAAAGAGAAGGACTGGGAGCGGTTTTTCAAAATTTCTTTGGCAGTCGGAGCGGCGCTCATCGGGTTTGCGTATTTAGAATATTTCGGCTTAAAGTTTTTATTTTTATCCCCGTTCCAGAAGGCGCGCCCGGAGTCGTTAATCGGCAACTCGGCGTTTTTCGCGACGCATCTTATTTTTCTTTCCGCTTTCGCCTCAGTGGTTTTCAAAAAATCAAACGAGGCTCTTCGAAACGTTTATTCGTTGGCCAACTGTTTCTGGAAATATTTTTCTCTGACTATTCTGATTCTGGCGCTGGCGACTATTTTTATGACCGGGACGCGCGGCGCCGTCTTGGGAGTCGGCGCGGGCCTGGTTTCGCTTTTTATTTACTTCGCCGTCAGAAAAGAGACCCCTCGTCTGTTTCGCGCCGCCTCTCTCGGCGCCTTAGCATTTATCGTTGTTTTTTCCGGAGTTTTTTTAACGACCCGCGCCAATGATTTTTGGCAAAGCGTCCCCGGGCTTGACCGCCTCGCCAAAACCGCGGCGCTTGATATTAACGACCCTTCCACCCAATTTCGTCTCATTACTTGGCGATTGAGCTGGGATGCGTTTAAAGAAAAGCCGATTTTCGGCTGGGGGCCGGAAAATTATATTGTGGCGTATGAGAAGCACTACGATCCGCAGTATGCGCTTTACGGCGAAACATGGCTTGACAGGGCGCACAACACTCTTTTTGACCTTTTAGTTATGCAGGGCGCGTTGGGAACGCTTGCTTATCTGGGCCTTTTTTCGGCTTTAATATATGCGCTTTTTAAATTAATTGGGCGGAATAAAGAATATTTTTATTTAAACGCCATTTTAATTGCCGTTCTTATCGCTTACTTTGTTCAAAATCTCGTTCTTTTTGACCAAGTTGTTTCCTATGCGGCCTTTTTCGTTCTTATCGGTTATATTTTATATCTTCAAAAACCTGCCAAAGTCGCGTCAGCCGATTCCCCCGCCGCCGATTATTTTTCGGGTCCGAAAACCCGTTCCGCCCTGAAGTTCGCGGCGATTATAATTATTTTACTATCGCTTTATTCAATTTACTCATATAATTTTATTCCCTATAACCAAGGAATAGCTTTTAAAAAATCCCCCCGCGTGAGCCAAAACGCTTATGAGGTTGAAAAAGCGATAAAACAGGCGATTAATCCCTACAATTTCGCCCAGTACAACATTCGTTCCCAGGGTTTGGACACCATCTATATGGGCCAATATTTTGATAAGGTTCAGTATGTGAGCAATCCCAAATTTCGTCCCCTGGGGAATACTTTGATAAACATGATAGCCGAGCTGGTGGAGCGCGAGCCGTACGACGTGCGCGTCCATATTCGCCTGGCTGAAATGCTGAACGGATTTTCTAAAGGAATGAGCGACGGGGAAATTAAAGAGATTAAAATTTATGAAAAAGGCGAAAAACTTATGCGCGACGCTTTAAAGCGCGCTCCTTATCGTCAAGAAGTGTATTATCATTTAGCTTTTAATTTGGCGGCGCAGGGAAAGTATGATGAAGCGGTGAAAGTTGCTCAATCCGCTGTTAATCTTCAGCCCCAAGTCGCGCGCGCCCACTATCACCTCGGCCTTGTTTTGGCGCTGGCAGGGAGAAATGAAGAGGCGCAAAAAGCCGTTGCCAAAGCCGAAGAGCTCGCCCCCAACTTTGAGCGGTTTATGGGGACGGACATCAGCAACATCGCTATTTTTTATAAGACCTGGGGGTTTGCTGAAAAATACGCGGAATTGGTCTACCGGACGCTTTTAAAAACCAGCGCCAATAAAATTGGCCATGTCTTCGGACGCGGAGATTATGAAGATGCGTTAAGATACTATATTATTAGCAAAAACGCCGAACGGGCTATTCCCATAACCGAGTATTTGGGTAAAAACTTCCCCGAGATGTCTGAAGATATGGCAGCGATAAGAGATTTGCTGCGAAAAGAGAAATGGGAAATACTGCATAAATTATAATGGTTAGTTTCTATAAAATATCAAAATTTTTCTTATACCTCGCTCCTTTCGCAGTGGTAATTGTTACTCCCTCCACGCTTTTTCCATTCATTGTTGGCAAGTACACCTTCTTTAAGGCGGCGGTTGAGCTGGCGCTCGTCTCCGCAATTTTAGGTTGGGGTTTCCACCGCAATTTTAAATTTGAAATTTTAAATTTTAAATTATGGAAACAACCTCTGGTTGTCGCGGTTACCGTTTTCGTCGCCATTTTCGTGCTCGCCGGTTTTACCGGCGTTAATCCCTTAGCTTCTTTTTGGTCAAATTTTGAACGCGGGGAAGGAAGTTTTCTGCTTTTACACTTTTATGTTTATTTTCTCCTGCTCATTTTTTTGTTTCAAACTGCGGAGGATTGGAAACGGCTTTTCCGCGTCGCCGTTGCGGCCGGTTTTTTGGTGATGTTGTATGGGGTGGCCGCCGTAACGGGCGTTTCCGGATTCGTGGGCGCCGCGCTCTGCGAACGCTTCGCCGGCTCCTTGGGAAATGCCGCCTACATTGGAACGTTCTCAATTTTTATGCTTTTCTATATCGCCTATCTCGCGGCTTCTGGTGATTGGCGCGGAAGAAATTGGCAGAGGCGGAATTTGCCTATTCTTATTTTTTTGGCGGTTTATTTCTCTATCTTTCTCCTGCTTTCCCAGACGCGCGGCGGACTTTTAGGGTTGGGAGTAGGTGTTATTGCGGCGCTTTTGTATCTTGTCTTTACGCTCCCGTCGCGGCCGTGGCGTTATGCCGCGCTTGGAACTATAATAGCGCTCATTTTGTTCGGCGCTCTCGGTATCTACTATCGGCAGCATATTAATCTTGCCCCATGGTGCGGAGGCGGAGGAAATCGCATTTTAGATGTGTCGTTTGAAGGGGAGACCATTAACACCCGTTTCGCGCTCTGGGGACAGTCAATTGAAGCATGGAAGGAGCGGCCCATTTTGGGCTGGGGACCGGAGAATTTCAGTATCGCCTTTGAAAAATACTATAATCCCGTTCACACGGTTTGGTTTGACCGGGCGCACAATATTTTCTTTGACTATCTGGTGATGACCGGCGCTTTTGGCCTTTTGAGTTTTATCGGAATTTTCGCGGTGTATTATCGACAATTATTCAAGTTTCACCGACAATCGACGACCAACAACAAACAACAGGGGCAAAAAAGCATAAAACAGTCAACAGTCAACGGTCAAATGTCAAATGTCGCGCAAAGAGCGTTGCTCTCTGCTTTGCCCATCGCTTATTTGGTCCAGGGGTTGGTGCTTTTTGATGTTTTGCCGATATACATTAATTTATTTTTATTCTTGGCATTTGCGACGTACAAATTTCAGAATTTTAAATTTTAATTATAAATATAATCATGCCCCCATTTTTAAAACAAGCAATCTCCGTTATCCTCGCCGTTTTTATGGCGTATGTTATGTATTTCGGCTCATTTTTGCCAATTAGAAAATCGCAAAAATATATTGAAGCTCGCCAAACGCCAATCACCTCGCTTAAACAGTTCAACACACTCTACGACGGCGTGCTTTCGTACAAATCACCCGTAGGTCAAGATGAAGTCGTTTCATATTACCTTGAAATGCTCACCGAAATTATTGCGCAGGAGAAAAGAAACGAGAGTCCCAATGAGGCGCTTATCCGCCATCTGGTGGGTAAAGCGGAAGAATGGACAGCCCCTATTATTGAACGAGGCGCCGGTTTTATCTTCAGTCGGCTTATTTTCAATATGGCGAATATCTACAGGGAAGCAATGCTTGCGGTGGGCGAAGAAACGTATTACCAAAAAGGGGTTGAACTCTATCGCCTTGGTTTGAAATACAGTCCCGACCGGCAGATATTTCTCTATAATCTTTTTGACATGTATCGCTTTCGCGACGACAAGGAAAATGCGCGGAAGATTGGAGAAAGAATTATGGAGGTATACAACGATGAGAGAGTTAAGCAAATATTGCAAAGTTTATAACTTATATGTGCGGCATTGCCGGCGTCTACTGTAAAAACGGAAAATTAGGAGAGCTTAAAACGGCAGTTTCGCTGATGAACGAAGTTCAAGCCCGCCGCGGCCCTGATGACGAGGGTGTTTTTGTTGACGGAGGAAACGGACTGGCTTTGGGCCATCGCCGGCTTTCCATTCTGGACTTGTCAAAAGCGGGGCATCAGCCGATGGAGTGGCAAAGTGCCAATCGCAAAGAGCAAATCGTTATCACCTTCAATGGTGAAATTTATAATTTTTTAGAGCTTAGAAAAGATTTAGAAAAAAATGGCTATAAATTCAGAACCAAAACCGACACCGAAGCGATTTTGGCGCTTTACGCCGAATATGGCGAAAAATCTTTTGGAATGCTTCGCGGGATGTTCGCTTTTGGGCTTTGGGACGCCAAGAAACAAAGATTATTTTTAGTTAAAGACCGCTACGGAATAAAACCGCTTTATTATTATTCCGATAAAGAAAAATTAGTTTTTGCTTCAACGGTTAAAGCGTTTGAAAAAAGCGGCGTGATTCCGACGCAAAAAAACCCAAACGCTTTCATCGGTTTTCTGTTATTCGGCTTTGTGCCGTTGCCGTTGACAACCGTAAAAAATGTTTTCGCGGTTCCGGCCGGTCATTATTTAGTAAGAGAAGCGGATGGCAGTCAGAAATTAATTCAATATTATAACCCTTTAAAGTTTTTCAATATAAGGACGTCAGACGTCCTTAATTTTGGGACGTCGGACGTCCAGAAAATTGTTCGGCAAATCCGCAATATTTTGGAAGATTCTATAAAATTTCACCTTATAAGCGACGCGCCTTTGGGGGTGTTTTTAAGCGGCGGCTTGGATTCGTCGGCAATAGCGGCATTGGCCGCCAAAAACCGCAAAAAACCCGTCACCACGCTTTCCATTATTTTTGACGAGCCGGAATTTTCCGAACAGAAATATCAGCGGTTGGTTGCGCAAAGAATAAAAAGCGACCACAAGGAGGTAAAAATAACGCAAAAAGATTTTCACGATTCGTTTGACGAAATTTTTGAAGCGATGGACCAACCGACTATAGACGGAGTGAACAGTTTTTTTGTCGCCAAAGCCGCCAAAGAAGCGGGGTTGAAAGCGGTTTTGTCCGGCCTGGGCGCCGACGAAATTTTTCTGGGCTATCCGCATTTTAGCAAAGCAGAATTATTAAGAAAAATTCAGCATCTGCCGCGATTTTTAAAATCGCCGCTTAAATTAGGCAATTTACTTGGTGACCGCTATTCTAAATTAAGCTATTTCGTCAACGACGATATTTTGAGTTTTTATTTGGGAATTAGGGGACTATTTTCGCCAAAAGAAACAGCAAAAATTTTAGGCGTCAATTTAAACGAAGTGGAAGATTTTATAATCAATATGGGGACATCGGATGTCCAAAAGTTACACCCAGTTGATTTGCTTTCTTATTTAGAACTCAAATTTTATCTCCAAAATCAGCTCCTTAAGGATACGGATTTTATGTCAATGCATCATTCTATTGAAGTAAGAGTGCCGTTTTTGGACCAT
>CAYIKS010000002.1:0-11107 GCA_964364125.1 uncultured Candidatus Saccharibacteria bacterium | reverse complement strand
GAAATTTTTACCCGTCCCAAAATGGGCTTCACGTTTCCGTTTCAGAAATGGTTTGCAGAATCGGATTTAAAGCGATTTGCCATTGACGATTTGCGATTTGCCCGAAGTCACTGGTCCAGATTTTGGGCAAAAAAAGTCTTGAATAAATTTTGATTTATGGGCAGAATTCCGTCGCTCGCTAAAATTCAGCTTTTTACAGTTGGATTATGGACAAAATGGCTTAATTTATGGTTGAAAATTTTTAGGAATGTTTTGTTTTTTCGGAAAATTAAAAATCCCCAAAATATTTTAATTTACAAAATCGGCAACATCGGCGATATTGTCTGCGCCGTGCCGTCGTTTATCGCCATTCGGCGATTCTACTCAAACGCTAAAATTGCCCTGCTCAGTTCCCCGGGTGAAAGGGGAGCGCTCGGAGCCAACGAGCTTCTGGTCGGCGCCCGGTATCTTAATGGAATTAAGGTTTATTATGCCGAAGATGTTGATTCGTGGCGGGGAAAGAAAAATTTCGTCAAGAATTTAAGAAAAAATCGTTATGATTTGTTTATTCAGATTCCCGACGACTTGGCGAACTTCCGGACGCTTTTAAGAAACATTTTTTTTGCCAAAGTCATCGGAGCAAAATCGGCGTTTGGGTTTAAAATCAGAACCGTCCAGATATTTAAGAAAACTCAAGTTGATTATTTATCCAATAAAACAGAGGTTGAAAGTTTATTGGATATTTTAAAGGAAAACGGA
Organism: uncultured Candidatus Saccharibacteria bacterium; assembly: GCA_964364125.1. Classification (GTDB taxonomy): domain Bacteria; phylum Patescibacteriota; class Minisyncoccia; order UBA6257; family UBA9933; genus CAYIKS01. The sequence continues at coordinate 10,369 of CAYIKS010000002.1, read as the reverse complement.
ATTGCCATCGCCAATGCTGAATTTGACTTTAATATCTCCGATGTCCAAAGGCAAAAAGTCAAAAATCTTCTGAATAAAAAATGGGATGATTTGAAGAAAAATGACATTATCGTGGCAATCAGCGCCGGCGGAAAACGCGAGACGAATCGGTGGCCTAAAGAACGATTTAGAGAAGTCATTGAATATCTTTATGGAAAATATGGCGCTAAAATTATAATTATTGGCGGAAGCGCAGATGTTTCGCAAGCGAATTTTTTAACCCAGAATTTTAAAAAAGAAAATTATTTAATTACGGCCGGTAAGGTGGAAATTTTGGAAACCGTTGAATTGTTAAAACATTGCTCCTTTTTAATTTCCAACAGCACCGGCGCTGTTCATTTGGCGGCCGCCGTAAATTTGCCGGTAATAGGATTGTTTACGGTAAGAGATATTCTTGGGAGATGGTTTCCTTACGGCTCTAACCATAAAATGTTATACCATAAGTTTATTGACTGCGATTATAATAATGAGAATTGTATCAAGAAAAGCATTGAAGCGATTTCAGTCGAAGAGGTAAAAAGGGCTTGCGATGAATTTTTTAAATAATCGCCAAAAATTACCTTTAATCAAAGAAAGAGCAATTCTATTAATAGAACGTTATATTATCAAAACATCAATATGAAGGGGAAAATCATCTTTCTTGACCGCGACGGCGTAATTAATAAAAAAATGCCCGATGGCGATTACGTCAAGAACTGGGCAGAATTTGAATTTATTCCGCAAGCGATTGAAGCTCTCAAATTCCTTTCCGACAACGGCTATAAAATTTTTGTGATAACCAACCAGCGGGGCGTTGCGCGCGGTTTAATGACAAAACAAAACATGGAAGAAATTCATTCAAATATGGAGGCGGAATTGCGGAAAAGGGGAATAAATATAGAAGGAATTTATTATTGCGCTCATAATGTTGAAGATAATTGTGAATGTCGAAAGCCCAAACCGGGATTGATTTTGCGAGCCTCTAAAGAACATTCTTTCAGTCCGGTCGGGACGATTTTCGTCGGCGACAGCCAGTCGGATATTCAAGCCGGTGAAGCGGCCGGCTGCAGAACCGTATTGGCAGAACCCGGGGAAGGTTTTCTCAAGGCAGTGAAATTATTAATCAACGACGATTAAAGCAATGGCAAAACATAAATTAGCGATTTTGACTTCGCATCCCATTCAATACCAGGCGCCGCTTTTTCAGTTGCTGGCTAAACAGCCGGAAGTTGACTTGACGGTTTATTTCTGCTGGGATTTCGGGATAAAAAAAGAAAGCCTAGATGCGGAATTCGGTAAAAAAATAAAATGGGACTTACCTCTTTTAGACGGTTACAGATATAAACTTTTAAATAATTTTTCATTAAGACCTTCAGATAGGTTTTTTGGACAAATCAATCCGGGAATCATAAAAGAATTGAAAAAAAATAATTACAACCTCATTTTTATCCACGGTTGGAATTCGGTGACAAATTGTTTAGCCATTTTTTCCGCTTGGCTGTTTAAAATACCGATTGCAATCCACGGGGATAATTGTTTTGCGCGCGAATTGACAAAACCGCCGTTAAAAAGAAAAATTAAAAAAATTATTTTATCGACAATTTTCAAAAGAGTGAACTTCTTTTTATATATAGGGAAAGAAGACAGAGATTTCTATAAATATCATAAAGTCGCTGATGATAAATTGATTTTTATGCCGTTTGCGGTTGACAATAAAAGGTTTTTCGCCCAATCGGAATTATTGGACAGCCAATCCTTGAGGATAAAAAACGGCTTAAAAGACGAGGTTGTTATTTTGTTTTCAGGAAAATTAGTGGAAAGGAAAAGACCGTTCGACCTGCTTAAGGCTTATCATCAATTGGTAAATGTCAGCCAACAGCCGACCGTTCTTATTTTTGTGGGCGACGGAGTCCTTAGGCCGGAATTAGAAAAATACGTCAGGAAAAACAATATAGAAACCGTTCGCTTCGCCGGCTTTAAAAATCAGACGGAATTGCCGGCTTTTTATAAAATAGCCGATATATTTGTAATACCTTCTTCTCACGAATATTGGGGACTGGTTGTCAATGAAGCAATGTGTTTTGGTTTGCCGATAGTGGCTTCGGATACTGTCGGATGCATTCCTGATTTAGTCGAAGAAAACCAAAATGGTTTTGTTTATCCGACAGGAGATATAGATAGGCTTGCCGAAACCCTCGGCGTTTTAATCAATAGCTCGCAAAAAAGAGCGGTTTTTGGCGGCAAATCAAAGGAGATAATTAAAAATTACAGTTTTGATAAAGATATGGAGGCTATTTTGAGCGTCTTGAAAAATGATTAATTTTTCAAAAATTTCAAACAAAAAAACAATCGGCAAAATTTTGCGCGGAGCGTTAAAAATAATTCCTAGAAAAACGACGGTTTTAATTCTTCAGGGGAAGTTGAAATGGAAAAAATGGATAAAAGGTTCGGGGGTTAATGGATATTGGCTGGGCAGTTATGAATCAGAAAAAGTATCATTATTCGAAAAAACTTTAAAAAAGGGAAATATAGTTTTTGATATTGGAGCGCATGTCGGGTTTTATAATCTTTTATCTGCGGAATTAACGGGGAAGGACGGGAAAGTTTTTTCTTTCGAACCCTTAACGACTAACTATGAATATCTCAAAAAACACATTGAAATAAATAATTATAGAAATATAACGCCTTTTAATGTCGCGGTGTCTGATAAAGACGGTTTCGCCTTTTTTTCGGAAGGAGAAAACACTTCTACGGGGCATTTGGCGAATAATGGCGGAATAAAAGTCAGAACGATTGCGATTGATGACTGGATAAGTAATAAAAAATTGCCGATTCCTAATGTTTTAAAGATAGACGTTGAAGGCGCTGAATTTAGTGTTTTAAAAGGAGCGGTTAATTTATTGAAAACGCACCACCCGATTATTTTTCTTTCTACCCACAACAGCGAAATTCATAAAAATTGCTGCGATTTTCTTTTGGCTCTGGGATATAAATTAGAGCCCCTCGGAACCAACGATATTGAAAAAGCCAATGAGGTATTGGCGAAAACTTGATTTCTAAACCGTTTTGTACTTTAATTTTAAAAGCAATTTAAAACAAATCTTTAATATAAGGAGGTAAGAGATGGAAGGGAAAAAGAGGGCAGTATGTTTGATTATCCCTCCATCTGCGTTTTTGCTTGATGAGAGGGTGTTTGTTTCGCTGGGCATTTTAAAAGTCGCAGCGGTTTTAGAGAAGACCTACGCTGTTGAAGTGCTTGATTTATCTGGTATAGGAAATTACGACGAAGCCATCGCGGATTATTTGTCCTATTCCGATATTTTGATTTTTGGGATTACCGCTACCACGCCGCAAATGCCGGCGGTGGCAAAGATTATAAAAACAATCAGGCGGTTAAAGCCTGAAGCTAGGATTATTCTCGGAGGACCGCACGCAACTCTTGTTAATGCCGCGCGCAAAGGAGAGGAGTCCAGAGGAGTTATGGGCAGGGCAGTTAATTCATTTCAGGATTTGATTGAGATGTTTGATGTAGTTGTGGCAGGAGACGGCGAAGAAGCGATTTTTGAATCTTTGAAAACGAATGCTCCGAAAATAGTCGATGCAGACGACATCAAATCAAATCTTTTTCTGGACAATTTAAGGCTTGATAATTACCCTTTTCCAGCAAGGCATTTTGTTGATATGGATAGTTATCATTATCAGATTGACGGAGAGAGAGCGGTTAGCTTGATTGGTCAGCTTGGATGTCCTTTTGGATGCGGGTTCTGCGGAGGCAGAAAATCGCCGACTTTTCGCAAAATAAGAATCAGATCCGTTTCCAATATAGTCCAGGAAATAAAATTCTTGCACGAAACTTACGGAGTTAAAGGATTTATGTTCTACGATGATGAACTGAACGTAAACCCGAAGATTTTTGTCCGGCTTATGAATGCCATCAGTGGTCTTCAGGAGAATCTTGGAGTAGAGTTTAGACTGAGAGGTTTTGTAAGGTCTAACTTATTTAATGACGAACAGGCCAAAGCCATGCACAGGGCGGGATTCAGATGGCTCTTGGTTGGATTTGAAACAGGCTCAAGCCGCATGTTGCTGAATATGAACAAAAGGGCGACAGTGTCAAACAATACTGCTTGCATTGAGATTGCGAAAAAGAACGGTTTAAAAGTGAAAGCTCTGATGTCCATCGGCCATCCGGGAGAATCCGAAGAAAGCATTATGGAAACTCATAACTGGCTTTTGGAAGTTAAACCCGACGATTTTGACGTGACGATTATAACGGTGTATCCCGGAACCGGATACTATGACGACGCGGCTCCTCTTTTAAATAAGCCCGGAGTTTGGGTCTATCGGAACAATGAAGAAAATCTATACAGTATTGAAGTTGATTATCTTGACACCCCCAATTATTACAAAGGAGATCCTGACGGGGGATACAGGTCGTACGTTTACACCGATTTCTTAAAACCAGAGGAAATCGTTTATTTTCGAGATTTTCTTGAAAGGGACGTTAGAGAGAAACTTAACATTCCGTTCAACCGATCTTCGCACGCCAAGCGTTACGAGCATTCCATGGGAATGTCCGGATTGCCGCAGTTTATAAAAAAATAGCAGTGAGAAATGAGGGCTGAGGATTTTTCTTCAACCCTCTTTTTCTATAACAAGAGTTGTATTTATTGAAATAATTTTGTACAATTGAATTTAAAAGGAATTAAAATCAAACATATCTATGATTAATAATAAAAATATACCCGTAGTTATTCTTTGCGGAGGTAAGGGTACTCGGATGAAAGAAGAGACAGAATTTAAGCCTAAACCAATGGTATTAATAGGTGGCAAGCCGATTCTTTGGCATATTATGAAGATTTATTCCCATTATGGGTATAATGAGTTTATTTTGGCGTTGGGATATAAAGGCGATATGGTTAAGGATTACTTTTTGAATGAAAAAGCTTTTGTAAATGATTTTACAATTGACACTTCAAGCCATGAAATAAAATTTCACGAAAATAGGACTCACGGTTTTAAAATCACCTTTGCCGATACCGGGCCCGAGAGCCTTACTGGCGAACGTTTGCTTAAAGTAAAAAAATATATTCCAGGAGAAGAATTTATGGTTACTTACGGCGATGGTGTAAGCGACATTAACATAGACAAATTAGTTGATTTTCATCGCAAACAAAAAACAATAGGCACCATTACCGGCGCCCATCCCCATTCAAAATACGGTTTGATAAAAATTGACAGGGAAAGAAATCTTATTGTTGATTTAGACCAGAAACCAACACTCTATGATTACATAAATGCAGGATTTATGGTCTTTAATAGAAAGGCATTTGATTATTTTACTAATCAAGCCTTGGAGTATATCCTTCCGAGATTAATAAAAGAAAATCAGCTCTCGGTATACATTCACGAGGGTTTCTGGAAAGGAATGGATACTTATCTTGAGGCAGAGCAATTAAATCAATTATGGGAGAAAGATAGACCTTGGGCAGTTTGGGAAAAATCCTTATGAATGACTTAAAAAAATTCTTTAAGAATAAAAAGGTTTTAATTACCGGCCATACCGGCTTTAAAGGAGGTTGGCTTACGCAAATATTATTAAACTGGAATGCCCGAATTAGCGGTATCGCTTTAAAGCCGAATACCAGTCCCAATTTATTTGATGCGCTTAATATAAAAAGCGGAATAAATAATTACTTTGCTGACATTAGAAATTTCAAAAAAATTAAAGAAATATTCGCAAAAGAAAAACCTGAAATAGTTTTTCATTTAGCCGCCCAACCCTTAGTCAGAGACAGCTATGATAATCCTTTGTATACTTTTGAGACGAATATCATCGGGACCGCCAATATTCTCCAAGCCATTAAAGAAATAGGCAAAGTAAGGGCGGCCGTGATAATTACCACCGATAAAGTTTATGAAAATAAAGAATCAGGACGGCCATTTAAAGAAAACGACAAACTGGGGGGTTATGACCCTTATAGCGCCAGCAAGGCCGCGGCCGAGATAGTAATCGACTCTTATATTAAATCTTTTTTTAATCCTAAAGATTACAATAAAAAACACAAAACCTTAGTCGCTTCGGCAAGGTCCGGTAACGTGATAGGGGGAGGAGACTGGCAAAAAGACCGTTTGGTGCCGGACATTATAAAAGCAATTTTTGAAAATAATAAAAGAATAATTATAAGAAACCCAGACTCAATTAGGCCTTGGCAGCACGTACTCGAGCCATTATACGGATATATCTTGATTGCTAAAAAACTTTATGAGTCCAAAAAAAGATTTTCCGGGGCCTGGAATTTTGGCCCTCGCGACGAGAATTATCTGACGGTCAAGGAATTAACCAAAGAGGCCATAGGAAAATTGAAAAAGGGTTCTTATATCATTAAGAAAGATAACACAAAACATGAGGCAAAATATTTACGGTTAGACAGCAATAAAGCCAGAAATTTATTGGGTTGGCGGCCGAAATTGAATCTTGCCAAAACTTTAGAACTGACTTTTGTTTGGTATCAAAAATTTTATAATAGAGAAAACATCGTTAAAATCACCAATGAACAGATTAAATCATTTTTCGATAAAACATAAATATTATAAAGTAAATTTATGGAGAAAGAATCAATAACAGAAAACGCTAACGAGCCGGAAAAATTAAAAGAAGAAGTTCGGATTAACGATTTTTATGATTATGCGACGAAAAGGAACGAAGTTTTGAAAAACATTCCCGAATCAGAAGTTAAATCATTCATTAATGAAGCAGTAAAAGAGATAGACCTATTGGAAGAAACTGCCGAACGCGATAAAAGGAAGTTTGATTTACCCAATGAAATCGCTAAAAATATCGGCGCTATTTGGATTTTTTCCAGCTCGGGCACTTACTTTGAACCCAAAAAAGAGGATAGGTACAAGAATTATCCCTGGGCAGACTGGATGGATAGAACGCGATTAAATCATGCAATAAAATTAGCAAGAAAAATTACGGAAAAAGTAAGCGGTCAGGATTTTAAAGCTCCTTTATCCGAAATCGTTCTTACAAAAAGAAAAACAAAGGAAGCAATTTTAAATTACGGTCCTTACATAGTTTATAATGGAGCCCCCTTAGAGAACGAAGCGGTCGCCAGAGCTCTAACCCAGGAAGGAACAATCATTCCGAAAGAAAAGGTGGACATAATTGAAAAAGACATTAAAAACACAATTGAACAAATAACAACTTTTAAGTTGCCTGATAAATTTGAAAAAGGAAAAGAAATTGCTCTTGTGGCTCATGCCCCTCATTTAATCCGCATTGTTCGGATGATTAATAAATATAAACCATTTCCGGAAGGCACAAAGACAAGACTTTTCCCCGTACCCACCCCGACAGAAGGAAAGGAAGAATATGCAAAAATGGAGGTTAGCGGAACTTTATACTATACGCACATCACCAAAGATGCCACAAAAGAACCTTATCCTTATGAAATTTCTTATCCTTTACCCAAAGAAAATCACGAACCCAACGAAACAATTTAAATTAAACGAAATATTTTTCGATAAAATATGAATTGTCGAGCTTGTAATTCCCAATTAGTTCATTTTTTTTCTTTAGGAGAGATGCCCTTGGTTAATTCTTTTTTGAGAAAAGAAGAAATTCCCGATGAAGAAAAATTTGATTTAAGCGTTGGCTTTTGCCCGAAATGTTATTTAGTCCAGCTTATAAATACCGTTCCGCCGGAAAAACTTTTTAGAAATTACATTTATTTTTCCTCAACCTCTTCCTTATTTTTAGAACATTGTAAAAAAACCGCTGATTATCTTAGCAAAAGATTAAAACTTAGCCATCAATGTTTAGTATTGGAAATAGCCAGCAATGACGGCGCTCAACTGCAATATTTTAAGGAATTGGGGATTCAAGTATTAGGCGTAGACCCGGCAAAAAATATCGCCAAGATAGCCAATGAAAAAAGCATCAAAACCATCTCCGAATTTTTTAATTACGCCTTTGCCCAAAAATTAAAAGAGGAAGAAAAAATTGAGGCCGATTTAGTTTTTGGCGCCAATGTCCTGGCTCATGTTCCGGAGATTGTTGATTTTGTTAAAGGCGTCAAAGTTATTTTAAAACCAAAAGGAACGGCGATTTTTGAATTCCCTTATATTAAAGGCCTGATGGAAAATAAATTTGATACCATTTACCACGAACACGTTTTTTATTATTCGTTGCTCGCCCTGAAAAATCTCTTTAAAGCCGCTGATTTGGAAATCTATGATGTAGAAATTACGCCGATGCAAGGCGGTTCTTTGCGAATTTTTATTTCTCATCCGGAAAATTTTTCAATCAGCGAAAACGTAAAAAAACTTATTGAGGAAGAACTTAAAAACGAGTTTGACAAAATTGAAACTTATCAAAAAATTAAAGAAAACGTCAGCAAATTAAAAGAGCATCTAATCAACTTATTGGAAAAAATAAAAAATAATGGTCAAAAAATAGCCGCCTATAGCGCGCCGGCCAAAGGAAATACTTTATTAAATTATTTTGGCATTAAAGATTATCTTAGTTTTATTGTTGATAAATCAGAAGCCAAGCAGGGATTGTATACTCCTGGCGCGCATTTATTGGTTTATCCGTTGGAAAAAATTTATAAAGAGAAACCCGATTATCTTTTAATTTTATGTTGGAATATTGCGAATGAAGTAATTAATATGCCGGAATTACAAGATTATATAAAGCAGGGCGGTAAATTTATTGTACCGGTTCCCGATATAAAAATTATATGATTTTCTACAAAACCAAAATTGATGGATTGTATATCATTAAGCTTGAGCCAAAGATTGACGAGCGGGGGCATCTGACGCGGATTTTTTGCCAAGAAGAATTAAAGAAAAACGGCTTAGAATTTAAAATTGTCCAAGCCAGCCAAACTTTAACAAAGAAAAAAGGCACTATTCGCGGAATGCATTTTCAAAAAGAACCCAAAACCGAAGACAAAATTGTTCTATGCTTAAAAGGAGCGATTTATGATGTGGCCGTTGATTTACGAAAAAACTCTTCAACTTATGGTCAATGGGTTGCCGAAGAATTGACCGAAGAAAATAAAAAAATGCTTTTTGTTCCTAAGGGGTTCGCGCACGGTTTTCAAACTTTGACCGATAATTGCGAAATGCAATATTTTATGTCAGAATTTTATTCACCAGAACACGCAAGCGGTGTTCGTTGGGATGACCCGTTTTTTAGCGTACCCTGGCCGATAAAAAACCCGACTCTTTCGGAAAAAGATAAAAACTGGCCATTAATAAACTCAAAATGACAAAAATTTTATTAATTGGTAAAACCGGGCAATTGGGAAGTGCTCTTATAAAAAATGCTTCCTTTTTTAATTTCGAACTTATTTCTTTTGATAGAAATGAATTAGATGTTACTAATGAATCTCAGGTTAAAGAAAAATTGGAAAATGTTAGGCCGGACGTTTTAGTCAATGCTTCAGCTTACCACGTTGTTCCGAAATGTGAAGAGAATCCCTTAGAAGCAATGGCTGTTAATTTTGTGGCAGTGGGAAGAATGGCTAAATTCTGCAAAAAACAGGGGATTAAATTTATTACTTATAGTACCGATTATGTTTTTGATGGAGAAAAGAATCAGCCCTACGAAGAAAATGACAAACCAAATCCATTGCAAATATATGGCATTTCCAAGCTGGCCGGAGAATACGCGGCTTTGAATTTTTATCCCGAAGGTGCCTATGTTATAAGAACTTGCGGTCTTTATGGGGGAGAGAAGGGAAGTCCAGAAAAGGGAGGCAATTTTGTTTTAAATATTTTAAAAGAAGTCAAAGATAAAGATGTTATTGAAGTAAGTCTTGAGCAGTTTGCTACTCCAACTTATGCCGAAGATTTAAGCAAGGCTACGTTAAAATTATTAAATAGCGAGGCCCGACCTGGCATATATCATCTTGTAAACGAGGGCTATTGCAGTTGGTATGAATTCGCTCAAGAAATTTTTAATTTAGCCAAAATAAATAAGAAAATAAACCCGGTAGACAGAAAAGGAATGAGTGGTGAAATGCGAAGACCCAAATTCTCTGTTCTAAAAAATACAAAAGCTAGAGCTTTGGGTATAGAATTGCCATCTTGGCAAGAAGGACTAAAATCATATTTTAATTTTCTAAATTCAAAGTTAATATGAGAATTATTAATTGTAATTTTTGCAATAGTGAAAAAACAGATTTTCTTTACAAAACCCGGGATAGGATGGTTAGAAAAGATAGTGTTAAAGAGTTTTCGCTTCGCCGTTGTCGGCAATGCGGACTGGTTTATTTAAACCCTCAGCCCGAGTGGCGGGAATTGGAATATTTTTATGGCGGCGATTATTATACGAACG
>CAYIKS010000001.1:28231-41317 GCA_964364125.1 uncultured Candidatus Saccharibacteria bacterium | reverse complement strand
CCGACGAGCAGGCGCTTCTGATGCTGCAGGAACAGCTGAAAGAAATCCGCGGCACTCTTGATTCCAAAATAGGCGAGTCAACGCGGATAATCCAGCGTCAATTCGGCGAAAGCGCGAGAATTATCAAAGAAATTACCACCGAGCTGACTAAAGTCGGAGAAGGTCAGAAGCAGGTGGTTGACATCGCCAAGCAGTTGGAAAGCTTGCAGGATATTTTGAAAAATCCCAAACAACGCGGAGTGCTGGGAGAATATTATTTAAAGACGGTGCTTGAAAACGTTTTTGCTCCCGGCCAGTTTCAGATGCAATATGAATTCAAAGACGGCACCATCGTTGACGCCGCGATTTTCGTGAAAGACAAAATCATTCCAGTTGATTCAAAATTCAGTTTGGAAAATTATAACCGGATTTTGGAGACTCGCGACGAGAACGAACGGATTAAATTGGAATCCGCTTTCCGCGACGACTTGAAAACCCGCATTGACGAAACTTCAAAATACATAAAGCCGTCGGAAGGAACGATGGAATTCGCTTTTATGTTTATTCCGTCCGAGGCGGTTTATTATGATTTGCTTATAAATAAAATCGGAGCGGTGAAATCAAACACCAGAGATTTAATTGAATACGCCGCCGGCGAGAAAAAAGTGCTGATTGTTTCGCCCACGACTTTTCTGGCTTATCTTCAAACCGTGCTTCAGGGGTTAAAGGCGCTCCAAATTGAAGAATCAGCCAAAGAAATCAGAAAAAGAGTGATGGAACTCGGCAGACATCTTATGTCCGTTGACGAATATATGAAAAAATTGGGAACGCATCTGGGAACAACCGTTGGTATGTACAACAAAACCTACAAAGAACTCGGCAAAATAGACAAGGACGTTCTAAAAATTTCCGGCAGAGCCGCTAAAATAGAGCCAACGCTTTTGGAAAAACCTAAGGAAGATGAAGAATAAAAAGGGTTGACTTTTTGTCGCTGTTAAATTAATATTTCGTAATTGATGTCAAAAGAAAAAGAAAAGCCGATTCAGGGGATTGTTTTTGAAGCGTTGCCGTCAACGACGTTTAAAGTCAAAATTTCCGATTCGCCGGCTGGCGGAGAAGAAGTTCTCGCTTATCTTTCAGGTAAGATGAGATTACATCACATAAAAGTCCTGCCCGGAGACAGAGTGCTGGTAGAATTAAGCGAGGACGGAAAAAGAGGAAGGATAATAAGAAGGTTATGAAAGTGCATTCATCGGTAAAAAAAATTTGTAAGTCGTGTAAAACCGTCCGCAGACAAGGACGGCTTTATGTGATTTGCAAAAAGAATCCGAAACATAAACAGCGTCAAGGATAAATATGAGACTCGTTGGTATAAATATCCCCGACAATAAACGAATAGAAATCGCGCTGACCTATATTTACGGCATAGGCCGCGTTTTGGCCAATAAAATTTTGGAATCCGCCAAAGTTGATTTGAACAAACGCGCCAAGAACCTCACTCCGGAAGAAATCAATCGCCTAAAAGAGGTTATTGAAAAGGATTACAAGATTGAAGGAGAACTGCGTCAATTTATCCGTTCAAACATCAATCGGCTGAAAGACATTCAGGCCTATCGAGGCCTCCGGCACGCAAAGAAATTGCCCGTTCGAGGACAAAGAACAAAAACCAATTCTCGAACCGTCAGAGGCAACGTCAGAAAGACGGTGGGAAGCGGGAAGAGAAAAGCAGAACTCAAATAAATTACAAGATTGAAAATTGCAAAATTGAAAAATTAATCTTTAAATCTTTCAATTAGCAATCTTTCAATTTCATTTAGTATGGGGAAGAAAAAAATCATCCAAAAAACCGAAGAACAACTTCTTCAGGAAAAAGAAAAACTGGAAAAGGCGCTCGCCAAAGCAGCCGGCGGAGCAGTCAGAAAAGCCGCGACCGACCTCGGCAAAGTTTACATTAACGTCAGTTTTAACAACACGCTCATCACCGCAACCGACAAAGCCGGCAATGTCGTCGCTTGGGCTTCAGCCGGTTCGTTGGGATTTTCCGGACCGAAAAAAGCCACGCCCTTCGCGGCTTCCAAAGTTGTGGCCGCCATCGCGGAAAAAGCCAAAAAAATAGGGCTTTTAAATATAGATGTCATTGTCAAAGGAGTGGGCAGCGGCCGGGATTCGGCAATCAGGTCGTTGGCAAATCAGGGATTTAACATCCTGTCAATTAGAGACCTTACGCCGATTCCGCATAACGGACCAAGACCGCCGAAGGTTAGACGCGTCTAAATTATGCTGTTAAAAGCCAAAGAAAAAAAAGAAAGAGCGTTGGGGATAAAGCTTTTTTTAAAAGCCGAACGTTGCAGTTCGCCGAAATGCGCGATGATTAGACGGCCTTATCGGCCGGGAATGCACGGCAAAAAAAGACGTCGAGCTCTTTCCGAATACGGCCAGCAACTTTTGGAAAAGCAGAAAATCAGGCTCAGCTACGGATTGAGAGAAACGCAATTGCGCCAAATCTTTAAAAAAGCGCTTCAAAAAACATCCGGGGTCGGCGAAGCGGTCATTAAGGTGTTGGAGAAACGTCTTGACAACGTCATCTATCGCCTTGGTTTAGCGCCGTCCCGAATAACGGCAAGGCAATATGTCAGCCACGGACATTTTCTGGTGAACGGCAAAAAAGTTGCGGCTCCGTCTTTTCAGGTTAAAGTCGGCGACGTCGTTTCCATCAAACCCGAATCTAAAAACCTCTTGATTTTTAAGGACTTGCCGACTACTATTAAAAAATATAATCCGCCCGACTGGCTGGAAGTGGATAAAGAAAAATTGGAAGGCAAAGTAAAATCACTGCCTCATACCGAAGACATCGCCTTTGACATAAATTCAGTGGTGGATTACTACAGCAGATAATATAATATGGAATACCAACGTCTTTCCGAAACCGTGAAAATCAAAAAAGTTTCCGAAACCGAAAAAGAGGGCGTTTTTGAGATTGAAGGTCTTTATGCCGGTTACGGTCTGACATTGGGCAACGCTTTGCGCCGCGTTCTTTTGTCATCCCTCCCCGGCGCCGCCATTACCAAAGCGAAGATTAAAGGAACGGAGCATGATTTTTCCACCATTCCCGGCGTCAAAGAAGATGTGTTGGAAATTACTCTCAATCTTAAAAGAATTTGCTTTAAGTTTTTCGCCGCCGAGCCGCAGATTCTAACTTTAAAAGTAAAAGGGGAAAGGAAGGTTACGGCCGCTGACATTATCGCCAATGCTCAAGTGGAAATAATCAACAAGGAGACGCCTATTGCCACTCTCACCGACAAAAACGCCCAGCTGGATATGGAAATTACCGTTGAAAAAGGGTTGGGCTATGTCTCGGTTGAATCGCGCAAAGCCGAAAAATTGTCGGTTGGCGCAATCGCTCTTGACGCAATTTTTACGCCGGTTGTCAAAGTTAATTTCGTCGTTGAAAATATGCGGGTCGGCGAGCGCACTGATTTTAACCGGCTGAAAATCACTCTTGAAACCGATGGCAGCATCAGTCCGTCAAGCGCTTTGCACAAAGCCGCCAATATTTTGAAAGACCACTTTGACAAGGTCTCGGCAATTGAAGTGAAAGAGCCGGAAAAGGAGGAAATCGCCGGTGCCCTGCAGGCAAAGCTCGCCAAAAAAGAGAAGAAAGCGGCAAAGAAAACGACCAAAAAGAAAAAATGAGGCATCTGAAGAAAACAAAAAAATTCCACCGAAAAAAGGGGCAACGTAAAGCCCTTTTTAAAAGTTTGCTCAATAATTTGATTCTGAAAGAAAAAATTTTGACAACCGAAGCGAAAGCGAAAGCGCTCAAATCAATGACGGAAAAATTGATAACAATCGCTAAAAAACAAAACTTGGCCGCTTTGAAGATACTGCTTAGCCGATTGCCGAAAAAATCCGCTTTTAAACTTTATCATGAAATAGCGCCCCGCTACTTAAACCGCCAAGGCGGATACCTGCGAGTAATAAAAGCGATGAGAAGAAAAAAAGACGGTTCGCGGACCGCGGTAATAGAGTTCGTATAATCCACAGGTTGGGGGTTGACAACAATTAAGATAATAAGATAAAATCAAAAAGTCGAATTAAAATTAAAAATATTGAAAGATTGCTAATTGAAAGATTAATTTTTAAATATTTCAATTTTTCAATCTTGCAATTTATTATTGTATGGCGGAAAAAGCAAAATTTGAAAGAGTTAAGCCGCACGTAAACGTCGGCACCATCGGCCATGTTGACCACGGCAAAACCACCTTGACCGCGGCGATTATGCACGTTCTTAAATTAAAAGGTCTGATTGACAAAGAAGAGTCGGTTGACCAGATTGACAACGCTCCGGAAGAAAAAGCCCGAGGCATTACCATTGCCTTGCACCATTCCGAGTATCAATCGGAAAAACGGCACTACGCCCACATCGACGCGCCGGGCCATCAGGACTACATCAAAAATATGATTACCGGCGCGGCTCAGATGGACGGCGCGATTCTGGTGGTGGCGGCCAGCGACGGCCCGATGCCTCAAACACGGGAGCATATTCTTTTGGCTCGACAGGTTGGCGTGCCGTCAATCGTGGTTTTCTTAAATAAAGTTGACCAGGTTGACGACCCGGAACTGACTAACTTGGTTGAGGCGGAAATTCGGGAACTTCTCAAAAAATACAATTTCCCGGGCGACGAGACCCCGATTATCCGCGGTTCGGCTTTAAAGGCTTTAAATGTAAAATCAGCTGACGAAGAAGACGCTAAACCTATTTTGGAATTGGTCAAAGCCCTTGACGACTACATTCCTGAACCGGTTCGGGAAATCGACAAGCCGTTCCTGATGCCGGTGGAAGACATTTTTTCGATTGAAGGCCGCGGCACGGTTGTTACCGGCAGAGCGGAAAGAGGAGTATTGAAAACCAACGAAGAAGTGGAAATTATCGGCATCCGGCCCACTCAGAAAACAGTTGTTACCGGAATTGAAATGTTTAACAAGATTCTTGACGAAGGACGAGCCGGAGACAATGTCGGCATCCTCTTGCGCGGTCTCAAAAAAGAAGACGTGGAACGAGGGCAGGTAGTTGCCAAACCCGGCAGCGTGACTCCGCACACTGATTTTGAAGCCGAAGTCTATGTCTTGACCAAAGAGGAAGGCGGAAGGCACACGCCGTTCTTCAAAGGCTACAAACCGCAGTTTTACATCCGCACTACTGATGTTACCGGCGAAGTGGAGTTGCCGCAGGGCATGGAAATGGTTATGCCCGGAGACACCGTCAACATCGTCGTTAAATTAATCGCTCCGGTGGCTTTAGAAGAAAAACAAAGATTCGCGATTCGAGAGGGAGGTAAAACCGTGGGAGCGGGAGTGGTAACCAAGATCCTAAAATAAATTGAAAGATTGAAAATTACTGATTAAAAAATTAATCTTTAAATCTTTCAATTAGTAATCTAGCAATAACTTTAAGATAGTTCTTTGTTATGGCAAAAAAGGAAAAAGAAGAAATCATCCAATCAAAACTCAGATTAAAAATCCGGTCCTACGACCATAAACTGATGGACAGTTCTGCCAAGCAGATTATTGAAACCGCCATCAGAAACGGCGCCGAGGTTGTCGGCCCTATTCCTTTGCCGACGGAATTCAAAAAATATACGGTAAATCGTTCAACTTTCGTTCATAAGGACAGCCGCGAACAGTTCGAATTGCGGGTCCACAAACGCCTGATAGACATCCTAAACCCGAACCAAAAAATCATTGAAGCGTTAAGTAACTTCAACCTTCCGGCCGGAGTGGATATAGAGATAAAAATGACGTAAACCAAAACGTCCCGCATCTGCGGGACGTTTTGGTTTACTTGACACAAAATCCTTTTATTTGCTACACTTTATTAAAATCTAATGTTGATATTTGATTTAAAATCAAATATAATTTAATCGGATTTAGCCAAAATAAAATCCACTAAAACAGCCCGGCTAAGTCTGGCTGTTTTTTATTGAAAAGATGAAATTTCTATTAGGTAAAAAACTGAAGATGTCTCAGATCTGGAAAGATGACAAAGTTATTCCGGTAACCGTAATTAAAGCCGAGCCGAACGTAATAACTCAAATCCGGACAAAAGAAAAAGACAGATATGAAGCGGTCCAAATCGGATTCGGAACCAAAAAGTTAAAGAACATCAAAAAACCACAACAAGGCCAATTTAAAAATTTAGGCAATTTTCGGTATTTGAAAGAGTTTAAAATTAAACCGGTAATCAACAATCAGCAATCAGCAATCAGCAATTTTAAAATCGGAGATGTCCTGGATGTCAGCCAGTTTCAGGAAGGCGACAAGGTAAAAGTCAGCGGTTTAAGCAAAGGCAGAGGATTTCAAGGCGTAGTAAAGAGACACGGATTTCACGGCGGGCCCAAGACCCACGGCCAGAAAGACCGTTTGCGCGCTCCGGGTTCAATCGGCGCCACGGCCCCACAAAGAGTAATGCCGGGCAGAAAAATGGCTGGTCGAATGGGGCAGGAAAGAAATACGATTAAAAATTTAGAAATTGCCGGCATTGATAAAGAGAATAACATTTTAATGATTAAAGGTTCGGTTCCTGGAATGAAAAATACATTATTGGAAATTAAGAAATTATGAAGGCAGATGTTTTTGACAATAAAAATAAGAAAGTGGAGGAGATTGATTTGCCGGACAAGATTTTCGGAGTAAAGTGGAACCCTGCTCTGGTTCATCAGGCGCTTTTGGTTCAATTGGCAAACCGCCGCCAGATTTTGGCTCATGCCAAAGGCAGAGGCGAAGTCAGAGGCGGCGGCCGAAAACCCTGGCGGCAGAAAGGCACCGGCCGGGCAAGGCATGGTTCAATCCGCTCGCCGCTTTGGAAAGGCGGCGGCGTCACTTTCGGTCCGACCAAAGAAAAAATTTTCGCCAGAAAGCTCAATAAAAAAATGAAAAGGTTGGCGATTTTCAGCGTTTTATCAAAAAAACTCAAAGACGGAAATCTAAAAATATTGAGCGATTTCGGAAGCGGCATTTCAAAAACAAAAGAAATGGCGGGCTTTCTAAAAAACATCGTTGACTTGAGAACAAAACATCTTTTAATTCCGGCCTCAAGCAATAAAAATCCGCAAAAAGCGGTTGTTAATATCAAGAACATCGGCGCCATCAGTTCGCATTCCTTAAATATTTACGACTTGTTAAGATATAAAAATGTTATTCTGGAAAAAGAAGCGGTAGAAGAGATAGAAAAACACTACCTATGACAAATTCAAAATTATCATTGAAACAGGCATGGATTACCGAAAAAGCCACCGACTTGGCTAATGTCGGCAAATATATTTTCATAGTTGACCGCAAAGCCAACAAACCGCGAATTAAAAAGGCGGTTGAAACAATGTATAAAGTTAAAGTTGATTCGGTGAATATCGTCAACACAAAGGGGAAAATGAAACGACTGGGCAGAAGCCTGGGAAAAACTTCCGCTTTTAAAAAAGCGATTGTAACGTTGAGAAAAGGGGATAAGATAGACGTGGTGCCAACGTAATTATGAAAAAGTACAAGCCCACAACTCCATCAAGGCGACAAATGACGACTCCGATGTATCGGGGCGCTTTGAGCGCGGTTGAACCTCTTAGAAATTTGGTAATCAGGTTGCCAAAACGTTCGGGACGAAACAGCCAAGGAAGAATAACAATGCGTCATCAGGGCGGCGGCGCCAAAAAACTCTACCGGCTCGTTGATTTCAAACAAGATAAATTTGACATTCCCGGAAAAATTGAAGCAATAGAGTATGACCCTTATCGCACCGCTTTTATTGCCAGAGTTCTTTACATTGACGGCGAACGCCGCTATATATTGGCTTCAAAAAATATGAAAATCAGTGATGAAATTATCGTCTCAGAGAACGCGCCGCTCAAAGAAGGCAATCGGCTGCGGTTAAAAAATATCCTCGTTGGCTACCAAGTTTACAACGTGGAACTTCAAAAAGATAAAGGCGGACAATTGGCGAAATCAGCCGGCTCTTATGCCGAGGTCCTGGCGCAGGAAAACGGCTACACCCATCTGAAATTGTCTTCCGGAGAAGTAAGAAAAATTTTATGGGATAACTTTGCTTCAATCGGGCAAGTTTCCAATCCTGACCGTAATTTGGTAGTAATTGGGAAAGCCGGTCGTTCGAGGTGGATGGGTATCAGACCGACTGTCCGCGGCTCGGCAATGAACCCGCGAGACCATCCTTACGGCGGCGGCGAAGGAAGAGCCCTGAGAGGCACGAAGCGCCCAAAAACCAAATGGGGTAAAATCACCGGCGGAAGAAAAACCAGAAATAAAAAGAAGTGGTCAAATAAGCTGATAATAAAGCGTAGAAAATAATATGAGCAGAAGTTCCAAAAAAGGCCCATACGTTGACCCTAAGCTGTTGAAAAAAATAGCCAACTTAAAGCCGGACGGCAAAATTGTGATTAAAACCTGGTCGCGGGACTGCGAAATCTCTCCGGAAATGGTGGGGTTTACTTTTGGAGTCCACAACGGCAAAGAATTTATTACCGTGAAGGTTGCCGAAGAAATGGTGGGTCATCGCTTGGGCGAATTTTCGCCAACCAAAAAATTCATCAAGCACGGCGGAAAGATACAAAAAGAAATTGAAAAGAAAACGACTGAACAGAAATAATGCCGATTATGAAACAACAAACAGCAAAACTGAATTATCTCCGAATCGCGCCGAGAAAAGTGCGGCTGGTTGCCGATTCAATAAGAGGATTGTCTGTCAATGAAGCCGAAGCCCAACTTTCACTCAAGCCGAAAAGAGCGGGTCTGCCGTTAATTAAACTTCTTCATTCGGCAATTGCCAACGCCAAACACAATCAGCAACTTGACGCCAGCCGGCTTTTTATTAAAGAAATCCGCGTTGACCAGGGACCGACATTAAAAAGATTTATGCCGCGGGCAATGGGACGGGCAACGCCGATTCATAAAAAAAGCAGCCATATCATTTTGGTTCTGGCTGAATCGGAAAAATTAAAAGAACCGAGATTTAAAATAGTAAAGCCGGAAAGAATTAAGAAAAGGGAACTTGAGAGAATTAGGAAAGAACGAACGGAACAGAAAGAAAAACAAGAGGTTAAAGAAACGAAGAAAACAAAAAGTCCGGGATTTATAAAGAAAATGTTTAGAAGAAAAAGCATATAAACATGGGGCAAAAAATCAGACCAAATTCGTTAAGATTGGGAGTAATTAAGGGATGGCTTTCCAACTGGATGCCGAAGAAGACCGATTTTAAGAATATGCTGGAAGAAGACGAACTGCTCAGAAAGACCATCAGAGAAAAAATCGGCAATGCCGGCATTGATAAAATTTTAATAGAAAGAACGGGCAACAAATGCCGCGTTTTAATTAAAGCCCAACGGCCGGGCCTCATTATCGGCAGAGGAGGAAAAGGCGTTGAAGAATTGACGAAAATGCTGGAAAACCGCTTGAAAAAATTAAGAAAAGAAAAAGGAATGGCAGAGCCGGTTTCTTTGAGTTTAAATATTGAAGAATTGAAGCGTTCGGAGGTTTCGGCGGCCGTTGTCTCTCAAAATATCGCCTGGGACATGGAAAAAAGAATGCCTTTCCGGAGAATGATAAAAAAATATCTTGACCAAATCATGCAAAATAGAGAAGTCAAAGGAGCGAAAATTCAGGTTTCCGGCCGGTTGAACGGCGCGGAAATCGCCAGAACCGAACATTTGGAAAAAGGGAATCTGCCCCTGCAAACTTTAAGAGCGAATATTGATTATGGCCAAGCAACGGCTTTTACCACTTACGGAACGGTAGGAGTAAAAGTGTGGATTTATAAGGGCGAAGTATTTGAATAATCATGTTAATACCAAAAAAAGTAAAACATCGCAAATGGCAAAAAGGACGCTCGCTAAAACGACGGGTTGAAACCCGCGGCATTTCTTTGGCGTTTGGAAGCTTCGGTCTCCAATCGTTGGAATCCGGATGGATTGATTCAAGACAAATTGAAGCCGGCCGCAAAGCAATCACCCATTTTCTCAAGAAAAAAGGAAAGATGTGGATAAGAATTTTTCCGGATAAACCGGTGACCAAGAGACCGCCGGAAGTGACAATGGGCGGCGGTAAAGGCGCGGTTGACCATTATGTTTTTCCGGTGAAACCTGGGAGAGTAATTTTTGAAATTGACGGCATAGACGAAGAAACGGCAAAAGAAGCGATGAGAAGGGCGGGGCATAAACTGCCGGTAAAAACAAGAATTATTACTAAATGAAGAAATCTGAATTTCAACAACTTAAAACCAAACCTCTGCCGGAGCTTCAAAAAAATCTCAACGAGTATCGCGAAAAGTTGAGAAATCTGAAGTTTGATTTGGCGCAGGGAAAAGTGAAAAATATCAGAGAAATTAAAGACATAAAAAAGGCGATAGCGAGAATACTAACCATAATGAACAAGTAATATGCGTAAACTACAAGGCATCGTCGTTTCCGATAAAATGGATAAAACCAGGGTCGTGGCAGTAACTCGGCTCAAGAAGCATCCGCGGTACAAAAAATACTATAAAGCAACGCGGAGATTTAAGGCGCACGATGGAAAGAACGAATACAAAACAGGAGATAAAGTTATTATTGAAGAAACCAGACCGCTGTCACGCGAAAAGCGCTGGCGGATAATCGCAAAGCGAACATGATTCAAGAACGTTCCATATTAAAAGTTGCCGACAATTCGGGGGCGAAAACAATTCGCTGTTTTCGAATTTTAGGAGCCACTCGGCGCCGTTACGCAAGAATAGGCGACGTTATCGTGGCTTCAATTCAGGAAGCTGAGCCGCGCAAAGCCGTAAAGAAAAAAGAAATTGTCAGAGTGGTCGTTGTCAGACAAAAACAACCTTTCCGGCGGTCCGACGGTTCATATGTTCGTTTTGACGAGAACGCCGCGGTTTTAATTGACGCCAAAAAAGAACCCCGCGCCACCAGAATTTTTGGCCCGATTCCCAGAGAATTAAAGGAAAAAGGTTTTGAAAAAATAGTGACAATGGCGGAGGAAATAGTTTAATTAAAATTGATAGATTGCTAATTGAAAGATTAAAAGATTAATTTTTCAATTTTCAATTTTTCAATCTTTCAATGAAGATTAAAAAGAACGACACAGTCAAAATAATCGCCGGCAAAGATAAAAACAAAACCGGAAAAGTTTTAAAAGTCCTGTCCGCGAAAGGAAAAATTTTGATTGAAGGACTGAATTTGTATAAAAAACACGTCCGGCCGAAACGACAGGGAGAAAAAGGACAGGTGGTTTTGGTTCCAAGACCGATTGACGCTTCTAATGTAATGCTGGTTTGTTCTGGTTGCGGCAAAGCCGCGAGAGTCGGCTTCCGCTTGGAAGGTAAAAATAAGATAAGATATTGTAAAAACTGCCGGGCGAAAATCTAATATATGAAAAGATTAAATCTTCAAGAAGAATACAGAAAAGAAGTGATTCCAAAAATGAAAGGATTGTTCGGTTATGCCAACGACTTGGCGGTTCCAAAACTGGAAAAAATCGTCGTTAATGCCGGCATCGGTAGATTAAGCCAGCAGGCGAATTTTGAAGAAAAAATTCTTCCGGAACTAATAAAAGAATTGTCTTTGATTACCGGCCAGAAACCGCAGATTACCGCCGCCAAAAAATCCATAGCCGGCTTTAAAGTAAGACAAGGGCAGATAATGGGCATGAAAACGACTCTTCGCCGCCAACGAATGTATCAATTTTTGGAAAGATTAATCAATGTCGCTTTGCCGCGTCTGAGAGATTTCAGAGGAATTTCTTTAAAAAATATAGATAATAATGGAAACCTTTCCATTGGCTTTAAAGAACAAATGATTTTCCCGGAGATTAATCCGGAAACGTCTAAGTTTGACTTTGGACTGGAAATCACTATCGTTAGTAATGCGAAGAAAAAAGACGAAGCGATAGAATTGTATAGATTATTGGGGATGCCCTTGAAGAAACATGGCTAAAAAATCAGTCATCGCGCGAGCAAAAAAGAAACCAAAATATTCCAGCCGCATAGTCAGGCGGTGTTTTCGCTGCGGTCGCAAACGAGGTTATCTTCAAGATTTCGGATTGTGCCGGATTTGTTTCAGGGAAATGGCGAGTAGGGGAGAGATACCCGGGATTAAGAAGGCTAGCTGGTAATATGTATATCAATCTCTTAACGCAACTAAAAAACGCTCAAGCGGTGAAGAAGGAAAGCATTAAATTTCCTTATTCCAAAATGGATGAAGCCGTCCTTGAGGTTTTAGTTAAAAATAAATTTGTTGAAAATTCTGATAAAAAGGGAAGGGGAGTAAAAAAGATTTTAAGCATAGATTTGAAATACATTAATGGAGAAGGAGTAATCAACGGAGTCAAATTTGTCAGCAAACCGTCTCGCCGAATCTACGCCGGCTTCAAAGAAATAAAACCGGTGAAAGGCGGCCACGGCATAGTAATGCTGTCTACCCCAAAAGGAATTATGACCGGAAAAGAAGCAAGGAAAAACAAAGTGGGCGGAGAAGTGCTTTTCGAAATTTGGTAGATATGAGTAAAATCGGCAAAAAACCAATAATCATTCCCGAAGGTGTTGAGGTAAAAATCAACGATGGATTTTTATCGTTCAAGGGCAGAAACGGCGAGTTAAGCGTGAAAGTTTTGCCCTTCGTCAAACCCGAAATCAAAGACGAGACGATTGTTTTTATAATTCAAAACAAATCCAAACAGGCAAGAGCAAACTGGGGCACGCAAAGAGCGTTGGCCCAGAACGCGATTATCGGCGTAAACGAAGGTTTCAACAAGTCGCTGCTCATAGAAGGAATCGGCTACCGCGCCTCTACGGAAGCCCTGCCTGCCGGCAGGCAGGGAAATACTCTGGTGTTAAGTTTAGGACTGTCCCATCCGGTAAAGTTCGCTCCGCCTGACGGAATAAAAATTTCCGTTGAAAAAAACGTCATTAAAGTTTCCGGCGCCGACAAAGAATTAGTCGGGCGAGCGGCGGCAAACATCAGAGCATTTAAAAAACCCGAACCGTATAAAGGCAAAGGAATTAGGTATGAAGGGGAAATAATAAGAAGAAAGGCCGGCAAGAAGGTGGCGGTAACGACAAAGTAAAAT
>CAYIKS010000001.1:25229-28131 GCA_964364125.1 uncultured Candidatus Saccharibacteria bacterium | reverse complement strand
GGCACTTCTGATATGCCGCGGCTTTCGATTTTTAGAAGCAACCGCTATGATTATGTCCAGCTGATTGACGATGAAAAAGGAAAAACAATGGTAAGCGCGACAACTAAAGAATTAGAAAACTCAAAACTAAAAACTCAAAACTCAAAACTGATTCTGGCCGGACAATTAGGAGAATTAATCGGCAAAAAAGCCGTTGAGAAAGGAATTAAGAGGGCGGTTTTTGACCGGGGCAAATACAAATATCACGGTCGGGTAAAAGCGATTGCCGAAGGAGCAAGAAAAAGCGGACTACAACTATGAGAGAATTAAAACCTAAAAGCGAATATAAAGAAAAAGTTTTGGATTTGCGGAGAGTGACGCGGGTGGTTGCCGGCGGCAAAAGATTCAGTTTCCGCGCTACCGTGGTAATCGGCGACGAGAAGGGAAGAGTCGGCGTGGGAATCGCTAAAGGATTGGATGTGGCTCAGGCGGTTGATAAAGCTAAAACAAATGCCAAAAAAAGATTAATCACCACCAGTCTGAAAAATAAAACTATCCCCTATGATGTTAAAGCAAAATACAGCGCTGCCCACGTAATAGTTAAACCGGCGAAAGCCGGACACGGACTTAAAGCCGGAGGCGCCGTAAGAACAGTTCTGCTTTTGGCGGGGATAAGAGACGCGACAGCAAAATGTCTGGGGAGAACAAAAAATAAATTAACAAACGCCTTGGCAACCATAGAAGCGTTAAAGAAATTGAAAGATTAAAAGTATGCAACTACATCAGTTACAACCAAATTATAAGAATAAGAAAAAGAAGAGGATAGGCCGGGGAGGAAAAAGAGGCACTTATTCCGGTCGCGGTCAGAAAGGCCAAAAATCCCGAGCCGGACGAAAAATCAGACCGGCTGGACGAGATTTAATTCAGCGAATCCCCAAACTTCGCGGCTTTAAATTTAAATCCCTGAAACCAAAACCGGTTGTTATAAATCTTTCTAATTTGGAAGGAAAAATCAAAGGCAATATAATTAATAGACAAACCTTACTTGAAGCCGGTTTGCTCAGAAAATCCGATAAGCGGATAAAAATTTTGGCTGTCGGTGAAATAAAGCGGCCGTTAGCCATTGAAGGCATAGAAATTTCGAAGTCCGCCCGAAAAAAAATAGAATCCGCTGGCGGAAAAATCAACGAATAATCAATGTCTAAAGTCCTCCAAATTTTCAAAATCAAGGACCTCCGCAAGAAAATCCTGACGGTGGCTTTTTTCCTGGTGTGCTTCAGGGTCTTAGCGGCTATTCCAACTCCCGGCATTGACATTGGGCGACTGAGGGAATTTTTCTCAAACAATCAACTGATGGGCTTTCTTAATATTTTCTCCGGCGGCGCTTTGGAAAATCTTTCAATGGTGATGCTCGGAGTCGCGCCTTACATTACCGCCACTATCATTATGCAGCTTCTGACAATGATATTCCCGCGGCTGAAAGAAATGTACTACGAAGAAGGGGAAATCGGCCGGGCGAAATTCAACAGATTTTCGCGATATCTCACCGTGCCTTTGGCGGCTCTTCAGTCCTACGGATTCTTAAATCTTTTAATTTCCCAAAACGTTCTGCCTCAGATGAATCTTTTTATATTAGTCCAGAGCGTCATTATCATTACCGCCGGCACGATGGTCCTGGTCTGGCTCGGAGAACTCATAACCGAACAAAAAATCGGCAACGGGATATCACTGCTGATTTTTGCGGGCATTGTCAGCGCTCTGCCTCAAACCGTATTGCGAATCATCACCACCTACAGCGCCAGCGAATTGCCGACTTACATCACTTTTGCCGTTGTGGCGGTTTTTGTCATTGCCGGAGTGGTTTTTATCAATGAGGGTGAGAGAAAAGTTCCGGTTGCCTATGCCAAAAGAGTCAGAGGGATGAAAATGTACGGCGGAGTTTCAAGTTATCTGCCGTTAAAAGTCAATCAAGCCGGCGTCATTCCAATTATCTTCGCGATTTCTATTTTGCTTTTTCCCCAGTTTGCCGGACAGGTCAGCGCCATCATTTCAAAGGATTTTGCTTTAAAAATCACCGAACTCGTAAATCAGTTTTTTAACAACATCTACATCTACAGCGCCTTGTATTTCGCTTTGGTGGTCATTTTCACTTATTTTTACACGGCCATCACTTTTGACCCAAAAGAAATTTCCAAAAACCTTCAGCGCGCCGGCGGATTTATCACCGGCATCCGACCCGGCGCTTCAACCGGCGAATTCCTTTCAAAAATAATCCACCGGATTACTTTTTGGGGCGCGATTTTCCTGGGGCTCATCGCCATTCTGCCAAATCTCACTCAGATGGCCACCGGCGTGAAAGCGCTGACTCTGGGCGGCACCGCGCTGCTGATTGTCGTTGCCGTGGCTTTGGAAACCGTCAGGCAAATAAATTCGCAATTAGTGATGAGAGAATATGAAGAAATCTAAAGCCGTCATTTTTCTCGGTCCGCCGGGTTCTGGCAAAGGAACGCAGGCGGATTTATTGCGGAAAAAATTCGGATACGAATACATCGGCAGCGGTGACCTGCTGAGAACCCGAACGAAGAAAAATGATTATACCGGAAAGAAAATCAGACAAGTTATAGACAGCGGCAAACGAGTGCCAACGCCGGTAATTTTTAAAATCTGGATGGATAAATTGGAATCGTTTAAAAAGAAAAAAGATTTAAAGGGGCTGATTATGGACGGCAGTCCCCGAACCGTTTTAGAAGCGGAAATGTTAGAACAGGCGCTTGAGTGGTACGGCTGGAATAAAAATAAAAAAGTAATTTTTATTGACGTCTCGCCAAAAGAAGTTATCAACCGATTAACGAAAAGGAGAATGTGTAGAAAATGCGGAAAAATAATTCCCTATCTTGGCGAATTTAAAAAACTTGAAAGATGC
>CAYIKS010000001.1:9010-25129 GCA_964364125.1 uncultured Candidatus Saccharibacteria bacterium | reverse complement strand
AAAATGCGGAAAAATAATTCCCTATCTTGGCGAATTTAAAAAACTTGAAAGATGCGACAAGTGCGGCGGAGTTTTAATAAGAAGAGCTGATGACAATCTTCGCGCAATAAAAACAAAGTTCAAATGGTTTAAAACCGATGTTCTGCCAGCAATCGGATATTATAGAAAAAGAGATAGTTTAATCAGGATAGATGGAGAACAATCAATTGAAAACGTCGCCGGAGATATTTCAAAAGCGCTGCGCAAAAAATGATTCGTTTATATTCTCCTTCGGAAATAGAAATGCTTGCCGCTTCGGGAAAAATTCTGGCCGATGTTTTCAAAAAAATAATTCAAGAAGTTAAAGCCGGCGTTGTCTTGAAGGACTTGGATGATTTGGCTTACAAGCTTATCAAAAAGGCCGGGGCCGAACCGGCTTTTTTAGGTTATCGGCCAAACGCCGCCAAACATCCTTTTCCATATTCAATCTGCGCTTCCTTAAACGAAGTAATTGTTCACGGCAAACCGCTTGATTACAAATTAAAAAACGGCGACGTTCTCAAAATTGATTGCGGAGTAAAATACCGCGGATTCCATTCCGATGCGGCAGCAACTATCGGCGTCGGCAACATTTCTAAAGAAGCGAGAAAATTGATTAACGCGACAAAATTGGCTCTGGAACGGGTGACTGAACAAGCGAGAGTTGGAAATCATTTAGACGATATCGGCTGGGCAATCAGCGAAATCGCCAAAAAATTCGGCGTTAAAGTAATAAAAGAATTGACCGGCCATGGCATCGGCAGGAAACTTCACGAAGAGCCGACGATTTATAATTTTGGAAAAAGGGGACGGGGGATTGAACTTAAATCCGGAATGGTCTTGGCGATTGAACCGATGTTCGCTATCGGCACCGAAAAAATTATTCAAAAAAAAGACGAGAGCTGGGCAACGGCCGACGGCTCGCTGTCCGCCCATTTTGAAAACACGGTTGTGATTGCCGAAAAAGGAGGCAGAGTATTGACTGCGTTTTAATATATTAGTATATTTGTATTTAATTTATAATTAGTAGCTAAATGATGAAGCCCTATCTTTCCATAATTATTCCGGCGCATAATGAAGCCAAACGGCTGCCGCTTACCTTAATTGACATTGACAAACACCTCTCTAAAGGTGATTTTTCTTACGAAATCATCGTGGCTGACAATAATTCAACTGATGCCACGCGAGAAGTTGTCCGTCGGTTTTCGCATTTGATAAAAAATTTACAGCTGTTGGAGTGTAAAGTTCCGGGCAAAGGAGCGACCGTCAAAAAAGGAATTTTGGAAGCAAATGGCGATATCAGATTATTTATGGACGCTGACAACTCAACTTCAATTGACCAGTTCCAAAAGATGAAACCATATTTTCCCGAAGGCTACGATGTTGTCATCGGCTCCCGTGACGTTGAGGGCGCGAAAAAGGAGCCGCCCCAGCCCTGGCATAAAACATTAGCCGGCAATGTCGGCAATTTGTTTATTCAAGCCCTGCTTTTGCCGGGCATCTGGGACACCCAATGCGGTTTTAAAGCGTTCACCGAAGAGGCGGCATTAAAAATTTTTCCTCTGTTAAAAATTGACCGCTGGGGCTTTGATGTTGAAGTTTTAGGTTTGGCAAAAAAAATGGGTTATAAAATCAAAGAAATTCCGGTTTTCTGGGTTAATGACCCTTTTTCGCAAGTCGGACCATTTGCTTATCTGCAAGTTCTATGGGAAGTGGTGAAAATTAGGTATTGGTTAAGTTTTAAGAAGTATAAATTATGAAGCATTATCTCACCAAAGAACGGCTTGAAGAGTTGAAAAGTGAACTTGAACGTTTAAAAAAAGACGCCCGGCACGAAATCGCCGAGCGTCTTAAACATGCCAAGGAATACGGCGATCTCTCGGAAAACGCCGAATATTCCGCTGCCAAAGATGCCCAAGCCCAGTTGGAAAGCCGCATTATTGAGCTGGAAAATATCATCAGAAATGCTATTATTATAAGAAAAAGCGAAGGAGGAGAAACGGTTAAAATTGGCTCGACTATTATAATTAAGAAGGGTTTTAAGGATTCCAGATACACGATTGTCGGTTCTCAAGAAGCAAAACCGGAAATGAATTTAATCTCCAACGAATCGCCGCTCGGCAAAGCGTTTTTGGACAAAAAAGTGGGGGACGATATTGAAATACAGACCCCGGGCGGAAAAGTGAGGTATAAAATAATTAAAATTGAATAAAATATGCTCGAGGACATCATTAAGGAAAGACGCAAAAAGATTGAGAATCTAATTAAAAATGGCGTCAGGCCTTTCCCTTCAAAAGCGAAGCGGACGATTTCAATCGCCGAAGCCCTGAAGAATTTCAACAAATTATCCCGTTCTAAAAAACATATCTCCATTGCCGGCCGCGTGATGGCATTGCGGGACCAGGGTAATTTAATTTTCGCCGACGTTAAAGATGAAAGCGGACCTGCCCTGAGCAAGGCCGAAGGGAAAATCCAAACACTCCTAAAAAAAGACAATCTTGAAAACTTTAAAATTCTAAAACAAAACATTGACGTCGGCGATTTTATCTCCATCGGCGGAAATCTTTTCAAAACCAAAGCCGGCGAAAAAAGCGTTGAAGCCAAATCCGTAGAAATCATCGCCAAAAGTTTACGACCCTTGCCGACCCATTGGTACGGTTTAAAAGACGTTGAGGAAAGATTTCGAAAGCGTTATTTGGATGTTATTCTAAATCCCGAGATTAAAGAAAAATTCTTCAAACGTTCGGAAATAATTGCTTATCTTCGTCAAAAACTGAACGAGGAAGGATTTCTTGAAGTGGAAACGCCGATGCTTCAGCCGATTCCCGGCGGCGCCAAAGCCCGACCTTTTATTACGCATCATAACGCCTTAGACACCGACTTTTATCTGCGGATAGCGCCGGAGCTTTATCTTAAACGACTCTTGGTTGCCGGCTTTGAAAAAATTTTTGAAATCGGCAGAAATTTTCGGAACGAAGGCATTGACCGGGACCACAATCCGGAATTTACAATGCTGGAACTTTATTGGGCTTATCAGGACTGGAAGGGCTTGATGAAATTCGTTGAAAAACTGCTTAAAAAGTTTCTAGCCGGCCGATGGGGTAAAATAACTTTCTCCGAAGCGCTCAAAAAATACGCCAAAACCGATGTCAAAAAATTAGCCGCTGAAAAACTTGACGAAATTTTTAAAAAAGAAGTCCGGCCTAAGATTATCAAACCGACTTTTATCACTCATTTTCCCAAATCGATTTCGCCTTTGGCAAAATCCTGTCCGGATAATCCGGAACTGACCGAAAGATTTCAATTGATTGTTGACGGCACGGAAATCGTCAACGGGTTTTCTGAATTAAACGACCCGATTGAGCAAAGGAAAAGAATGGAAGAGCAGGAAAAATTGTATCGCGCCGGAGACCCCGAGGCCTCACGATTGGATGAGGATTTTCTGGAAGCGTTGGAATACGGAATGCCGCCGGCCGCCGGTTTGGGCATCGGCATTGACCGACTGGCGGCTTTAATCACTAAAAGCCATAATATAAAGGAAGTAATTATTTTTCCGACATTGCGTCCTAAATAAATGTTAGATGTTAATTTAATTCGTCAAAATCCGGAAGCGGTCAAAGAAGGTATTGCTTCCAAAAACGCCGACCCTAAATTGGTTGACGATTTTTTGGCTTTGGATGAAAATTGGCGAAAATTGACGAAAGAAATTGACGATTTACGAGCCGCTCAAAACAAACTTTCTGATGAGAGGAAGATTGAGGAAGCAAAAAAAATAAAAGATAAAATCCAGTCATCAGAAGGAGAATTAAAAGCGATTGAAAACCAGCGTCAAAAAATTTTATATCAGTTGCCGAATTTGCCGCTTGACGAGGTGCCGGTCGGCAAAGATGAAACCGGCAATGTCGTGCTTCGCGAAGTTGGGGATAAACCAAAATTCAATTTTTCTCCAAAAGATTATCTGGAAATCGCCGAAAAACTGGATTTAATTGATATTGAACGCGCCGGCAAAGTTTCTGGCAGCCGTTTTGGCTATATCAAAGGTAAATTGGCGCTTTTGGAATTCGCTTTGGTTAAACTGGCCTTTGATACTTTGGCTGCCGAAGGTTTTGTTCCGATTGTTCCACCGGTGATGCTCAAAGAAGAAATGATGAAGGCAATGGGCTATATTGATTCGGAAAAAGATTTAGAAGAGCGTTATTTTTTTGAAAAAGACAAATTGTTTCTCGTCGGCACTTCGGAACAGTCCATTGGTCCTATGTACGCTGACGAAACATTTAATGAAGAAGAATTGCCGAAAAGATATGTGGCTTTTTCAACTTGTTTTCGGCGCGAAGCCGGTTCTTACGGAAAAGACACTAAGGGGATTTTAAGAGTTCATCAATTTGATAAAGTGGAAATGTTCAGTTTTTGCCAGCCGGAAAAATCAAAAGAAGAGCACCAATTGTTGCTCTCTTTGGAGGAAAAATTGATGCAGAGTTTAGGCCTTCCTTACCGGGTAGTCCAATTGTGTAGCGGCGACTTGGCTCAACCCTCAGCCGCCACTTATGACATTGAGGCCTGGCTGCCGGGCCAGCCTTCGACTGGCTCAGGCCAGGGAAATTACCGCGAAACCCACTCCACCTCCAACTGCACCGACTTTCAGGCGCGGCGTTTAAATATCCGCTATAAACCTCTTAAATCTGAAATCTTAAATCTTAAATCTGGATTCGTTCACACCCTCAACGGCACGGCTTTCGCCATTGGCCGGATGCTAATTGCCGTTATTGAAAACTACCAGCAAAAAGACGGCTCGGTTTTAGTGCCGGAAGCTCTCCAAAAATATCTGGGATTTAAAGAAATCGATTAGGGTAAATATGTCTAAAATAATTGAACTAAAAATCAAAAACGATAAAAATATCTATCACGAATTGTCTAGAATATTATCACCGCACAGAGAAAACCCAATAGGCTCAATTTTATTCATTATTGAGGGGACGAAGAAGAAACCGGTTATTGGAATTCGTTATCCCGGCAAAAAGCTTAAAAGAAGATTACTTAAAAAACCAAATAAAAATTCAGCACTGTGGGCTAATTTATACGACTTTGAGGTGGTCCCTTTTAAAAACGGTAAAGAGATTAATACGCAGAAATTTACATTTGACGAATTGATGAAAGATTTTCAACAACATAAAATGGAAAGTGAAGCGTTTTGGAAAATCCTCAAAGGATTATATGAGAAGAATATTATTTCCGGCAAAATTCCAAAATTAGCGGGCATTAACCCACTCCTTTACTTAAGAGTATTAAAATGGATATGGATCCAGGAAGATTTTAATTACAGATTCAAATGGAGCGAGGTTGGCTCGCCGGTACCATATGTCTTAGAAACAAGAACCGGCACCCGCACCAGTGGTGGAGCAGGTAGAGCAAAATTTTTTGCTGCCCTCGTCCTTCTGAAAAATAATTTCACCTTTGACCAGGTAAAGAAAATAATCCCTCTTTATTAAACACTATCAGAGGGGGGTTATAGTTGTTTTTTGCGCCGTTTCTTAATTTTAATTTGTATTTTTCTTGAATATACCCCCTCTTTAACCTGTCAGCGATGATTTCGTGATATTTCGGATCTATTTCCGCAGAAATATATTGCCTGCCCAAGTTTTTACATACTTCTAATTCCGCGCCGCTTCCACCAAAGAGAATTAAAACAATATCGCTGGGCTTGGTAGTGGCCCTAATGAGCGTTTCTATGAGTTGTTGGGGAATCTGGCAAGCATGTAGTGTTTTTTCTTTACTGACATTTTTTACAAGGTCAAAATAAAGCCAAGAATATGGCATCCTTCCTTTTGAGCCATTTTCTAAATTCTTTAAGATTCTTTTGTCATTTGGGTTTTTATATGGCAGAGCCACATTTTCTTTGTAAAACTTATTCCTTTTAGATTTCCTGACATGAAGTATGGTCCGGTGCGCCGTTGTAAATCGTTGCGGTGTGTGCCCGACATTTGTGTTATAAACCCAGACATATTCGCTGGTTAAAGGGTAATCTCGGTCTAAAAATTTTGTCCAGAGATGGGCGTTTTGTCGCGGGTAATTAATCATAAATAAATTGCCATGAGGTTTAAGTACCCTCAATGATTCTTTGGTAAGTTCAATATACCATTCAATATATTCGTCAAATGTTTTAGTATATCTTTTCTCGCCGTATTTTCTCCCGACATTATAATCCGGATCCCCGAAGACCATATCAACGCTTTGAGCCGGCAATTTTTTAAGAAGTTCCATAATATCGCCGAGAAAAATCTTGTTAAGGTGTTTTTCTAAATTTTTCTCTTGCGATGCCTCTCTTTTTTGCGCAACGACATTTTCAGAAACTTCTTTTGCTTCATTTAAATTCCTAATCACGCTTACAACTTTTCCTTGTACTTCCAGTTCTTTGACAAAAATCGGTTTCAGTTTGGGATTTGCCGGCTGTAATCTGAATCCATTTTTTTCTCTATAGATTTTTTTAAGCGTTGTTTCGCTGCCGTTGATTAAGGCGACGACAGTTTCGCCATTTTCCGCAGTTTGCTGTTTGCGGATTATTACTTTATCGCCGTCAAAAATTCCCTCGCCAATCATACTATTGCCATTGACTTCTAAAGCGAAGTAATCGCCGCCCTTGGGGATTAAATCTTTGGATACGATGATGCTTTCCGGTACTTCATACGCCTCAACAGGTTCACCGGCAGTAATAACTCCGAGAAGGGGAATGTTTATCGTTCCGGGTGATTTTATCGGCTTTCTAACCTCAATCCCTCTCGGCTGATTCTCGGCCTTGTTTAAATAACCTTTATTTTTTAAGGCATCAATATGCTGATGAATATTAGAAACCGAGCGCAATCTAAAATGCCTTTTAATTTCCTCAAGAGCGGGGGATACGCCGCGCCGTTTATTGTACTGAGTTATAAAATCCAAAATTTGTTTTTGTCTTTTGGTAAGCATATTGTTATTATAACATATAGGCGCCAGAATGCCTGTGGATAACTTTCGGTTCATTTTCGGTATCCATTAAAATAATCAAAATATGGATAAATGGATTTGCCCAACAAAAATTAGTCAAAAAAAGTCGAAAAAATGATTCCTCGACAAGCTTAAGACAAGTTAAGAAATAATTTTATGGAACAAGAAAAGACTACTTCAAGAATCAAGGTAATTTTGGTTTTTATGCTTATTGCTTATTCAATAGTAATATTAAATTTAATTGAATTGAGCTCTTTAAGTCAGAACCCTGTTTATAGATTTTTATTTGAATTAAAGAGAGTTTATTAATTAATCAGCCATAATATTCTAAAACTGGCCAACAAAAAATTAGGAGAATAAATTTATGAACCCCGAATCAATATTAAAAGGCCGGATGGCCGAATCGCTAGTTAGCGAAATTTTGCGGGAGGCCGGTAATCAAGTTTATCGTTTTGGCTACGAATCAACGTTGCAAAACTTGACGCAAGTTGAGAAAGTTTTCGACAGACATAGCGAAATAGGAGAAAAAATAAGGGCTATTCCGGATTTACTGGTAATTAACAAAAAAGGCGAGCCATTTTTTATTGAAGTTAAGTTTCGTTGGCAACAAGAATGGCATGAAAATGATTTTAAGATGTTAGAGCGCCTGAATAGCTTCTGGAAGCCAATTATCATTTTCGTCAACTGCTATACGAAGCCGTATTTTCTTATTACAAAACCGCCTTATTGTGATAAAGATAAAAGATTAAAAGGCTGGCCGCTGGAAAAAGCCAATTATTTGAATATCCCGGCGGATATTATAGAGGAATACAATGCTTTAGTTGAAAAATATTTAAAACCAACGCTTAATAGTAATAAATAACTGATTAATAAAAATTAGACTACTAACTCATTGAACAATTCCATAGAATTGTTCAATGCCCCGCCCAACAAAAAATTAGGCGAAGAACTCACAAAACAATTCCATAGAATTGTCCTATGATGCGGAAAAAGCTGATTTATTTTATACCAATTGAACAATTCTATGGAATTGTTTTGTAAATATCTTATATGATATAATATCATATAAGATATGAATATCTAATATGAGAAGATGGACTGTGATTTTTCGAGTTTTAGCCAATATTAACCGGCTAAAAATAATAAGAATGCTTTCTGGCGGCGGAAAGATGAGTGTGGGTGAAATCGCCGAGGATTTGAAAATTTCTTTCAAAGCCACTTCCAATCACCTTGCCGTGCTTAAAAATCTGGATGTTTTGGAATCGCAGGGCGCGGAAGGGCATGTGTTCTATTTTATAAATTCAAAGATGCCTAAAGATTTTCAAAAAATAATTGAAATTACCCTGAAGTAGTCATTGAACAATTCTATAGAATTGTTCAATGAAAATATCCTGTCGGTCAAATCACACGCCACTCACTACAGGACAAAAAAATCAGGCGAACCCCAGTAGTAGAACATAGCTTACTACGGGGCAGGTAAATTTTATGCGGAAGTTAAATCGGAAAGAGTTTGAAAAAATTATAAAAGAGGGAATAAAGGCAATTCCGGAAAAGTTTTTGCGAAAACTGGAAAATGTGGCGATTGTTATGGAAGACGAGCCGACGCCGGCCCAGAAAAAGAAACTAAACATTCACCCGAACTGGACGCTGTTCGGCTTGTACGAAGGCGTGTCGCAGTTAGAGCGGGGAGCTAACTACAACGCGGCATTACCTGACAAAATAACTATTTTTCAAAAGCCGATTGAAGCGGCGGCTCGCGACGAGAAAGACATTAAAGAGCTCGTAAAAAACACCGTCTGGCACGAAATTGCCCATCATTTCGGAATGGACGAGACCAGAGTGCGTCAAGCCGAAGCCAGAAGACGGAAAATTTTGTAAAATTTATTTAATGAAGTTTTACGTAGATGAAAAGGAAAGAAAAAGACAGCGCCGGATTTTGAAATTGAAAATTTACGGCGGAATCGCGGCTTTTTTTGTTTTGATAGCCGGAAGCGGTTATTTAATCGTTTATTCGCCGCTTTTCCAGATAAAAAATATCAATTCCGAAGACGAAGGTTTAATAGAGCAACTTAAATCTTATTTAGCAAGCCAATCGACGATTGCCAGAATTTTAGGTCCCAATAATATTCTCATTTGGACCGACAAAACCGATCCATTCGTAAAAGAACGTCCTGAAATCGCCGAACTGACGATTGAAAAAGATTATTTTGAACGGCAGATAAAAATTACGGTCAAGGAAAGAGAAAGATTCGGCGTCTGGTGTACAGCACAGACTGAGACAGACTTTACACGGACTAATACAGGCAATACAGAAAAAATAAGTCCGCCTGAGTCCGCGTTAAGTCCGCGTGAGTCCATATGTTTCTGGTTTGATAAATCCGGCGTTATTTTTGCCGAAGCGCCGGCGATGGAAGGGGAATTAATAAATAAAATTTATGATTCTACCAACAGAGAACTTAAGCCCGGCGACAAAATTCTTGAAGAAAATCTTTTAGGCAATCTTTTGAAAATTTTTGAGGTTCTGCAAAAATCGGCACTCTCAATGAAAAATCTTTATCTTCAAGACCTCTCGCTTCAAGAGATTTCCGTCGAATCTCCCTTACTTCCCCAAATTTATTTCAGTTTAAGATTTAATCCGGAATCCACCTTGCCGGCGATTCAATCCATTAAAGAACTCGGTCTGGCAAAAATTGAATACATCGATTTCCGCGTGGAAAACCGGGCGTATTATAAATTAAAATAGATTAAAGTTTGTAAATAAATATAGAAGTGCCGGCTCGGGCGTAGGGCTCATAGGGATTTTTGAGCCAGCGGTATTCGTCTTCGGGATTACGCGGCTGGCCCGGATGAAGTTTTCCCAAAGCGCCCTGAAGATTATTGATGGAAATTGCCAGCCAATCTATACCTTCATATTTGGGGTTATTTTTTGACGACTGCCAATACTCGGCTTTATCTCCCAAATAATATTTCGGACTGCCGCCGCCGAAGTAGTCAATCGCGACCTGCCTGCCGGCAGGCAGGTTTTTATCTGCCCACTCTTTTAATCGTTTCAAATCCTGGCCCCAATCGTAATTGGAATCGGTTACATATCTATAGCCATTCTCAATGCCGCCGCCAAATTGATTGAAATAAGAAAGATAATAAGGAGTGGCAAACAGCGTTTCGCCGAAATACCAAATCAGCAAAATTATAACTAACGAACCCTTCAAAGAAATCTTAATGAAATTGCCGCTGCTGACTAATTTCTTAATCACGCTGGCGGTTAAAATATAAACAAAGGGCATTGTCGGCATTAGATGGCGGACGCCGATATTGAGCGGGCTTTTAACGCTGTAAAGCCAGTAAAGAACTACAAAAGCGAGCATTGAAAATTCGGGGAAATGAGTGCCGAGATAATCCATAAAAATTTTGAATTTTGAATTTTGAATTTTGAATTTCTTTATAATACTCCAAAATCCCAACAATAATGCCAAACCTATTAAAATTAACGAAGGAATTGGTTCTTTTAATAAGAAAACCACCGGGAAATAATACCACCATCCGCTTGCCGAAACCTCGCCCAAGAAATAAGCCGTGTTGCCGCCGGAAGAACGCTGCATCACCATCAAAACGCCGAGCATATATTCTCCAAGCGGCCTTAAAATTTTATTGCCGGCTATCCAAATGTTGATATCCGCCAGACAGCGTACCCGCCGAGCCAGAGCAACATCGGAACTTAACCGACAGCTTTCAAAATTGGTATCCGGTCCGCCGGCAAAGGAAGTTAGAATAAATTCCGTGTCAGAAATTTGTTTGGCAATCGGGTAATTGATTGTAAATAAGAAATAGACGACATAGACCAAGGCGTAGCCGATAATGAGAACAACAATCAACGCCCTAAGACAATGAAAGCCGCGAATAAAAAACTTTTTATCCGAAGCGGTTTTCCAAATATAAAAGACAACGACTAAAAATATGAAAAAGGGAATTAGCAATACCGCGGAAAATTTCATCGATTGCGCTATACCGAAAGCCAAACCGGCAAAAGACAAATGTTTGAGCGACGGCTCTTGAAAAAACTTAACAAAATAATAAGTCGCGATGAAAATTCCCAAAGCCGCGCCGATGTCTGTGGTAACATAATGGCCATGAGCCAAAACATTGGGAGAGAAAGCAAAAAGCGCGGTCGGAAATAATGCCCACCAGCGGCCAATTAGTTCCTTTGCCCAAATATAAATAAAAATTATTAAAATCAAAGTCAAAAGCATCGGCCCCAGCCGCGCCCACTGGATAATTTGGTCAGCGTTGTTGCCTGACTCGTATAAAAATTGAGCACCGGCTGCCCACTGGCCGTTGATATCGCTCTGCCAAGGAGATTTATCGGTCGGGAAATTTAATTTCTGAAATAGTAAAGGCAAAGCCGCAAACGCTTTTACTAAAGGCGGGTGCTCGGGATTCAAACGATAATCCAAGTATTTTACATAACCGTAGCCGGCCGGAATGTGGGCGAGTTCGTCCATTGTGGCTGATTCCTGCGATGAAGCGTTTAACATTAAAGCAAAAGACACTGCCACTATCAGAATAACCAAAAACCAACGCAGTAAAGATAAAAACTTATTCATAATTCACTATATGTTATAATTTTACATAAGATGGGCGCAAATATCCACTGGACAAATCACGCGCAGGCAAAAATGCGGTTTTATCGTCTTTCCGAACAGCGCGTGAAGCGGGTTTTGAATTCGCCGAAAAGAATAGAGGAGGGAATTGCGCCGAATACGGTCGCAATGATGCAAGTGGCAGGCAGTAAAAAGCATCCGTATGAAATCTGGGTAATGGTACAAAAACAAGGTTTAAGATTAAAGGTTAAAGGTATAAGGTTAAAAATAATTTCCGCCTGGAAATATCCGGGAAGAACTAAAGCCGGCGAGCCCTTGCCTGAAGAAATTTTGCGCGAAATCCGGTTGGCAAGCTTGACGAAATAGATTTATTTTGCTAATTTTAGATTAGCCACTTCAAATCAACTAACAATAATAAGGAAGAAAGGGGGAGATATGGAAGAATTGAGGCCCGAAAGATTTCTTGCATTAAGAACAAAAAATAATACCCGCGTCAGAATGGGAGTATTGTCCCGGAAATTAAACGAAGAAGAAATTAGAATCTATCAATATCCTGAATGCAAACTGCATAAATCGTGTACACTCTATCGCGATAAGAATGGAATTCCTGATATATTCTGTCTCAAATGTTTCCAGTACAAACTCAACCACCGTAACGCAAAAGCAACAGTTATCCCTTAGCCAGAAAAGCCCAAACCTAAATTCCAAAAAGCGGAATTCAGGTTTGGGCTTTTGTTTTTTTGAAAATTTTTTTTATAATTAAAATAGAAACTTAATTCGTCTCTAATTAAGAAAGGAGAAAAAGATGGCCCATAAGTCAGGAAGATATTTGTACGAAGCAGTCAAGAAAATCCCGTCGGACCTGAAAACGACCCTGCAAAATATTATTGCCACCAATCAAAGAAGGGTAGTTGAATTACTTATGAAAAATCCGTTAGAAATGACTGTGGGAGAATACAACAGAAAAGACAGGGGAGTATATTTCAAAAAACTGCAGACGTGGAAGTTAAAAGGCAAACTTTGTTATGTTAACAGTGTTCCTCAGATAAGCGTGGTCTCTGTAGTCGTTGGTCTGAACGCGATACTGAAAAAATATAATCTGCAATATGCGGTATGGTCGGAGTGCAGAACCGGAAATTCCTTGAATAAGAAAGGAAAAGTCCGAATTTATAAAGACAAATCTCCATTCAAAATAGGCCTCGTTGACACGCGTAAACTGAAAAAGCCCGGGAACTGAATCCCCGGGCTTTTACTTTTCCATAAACCGGAGTAAAATAAAAATAATGAAGGAGTCACTACCAATTGAAAGAGTGCTGGTCATGCCGTCCAAATCGCCAAAAAAAGTCAGCGAAGAAAAACAGAAAATAGAACTAGGAACTCAAAATTATTGGACGATGAATAAAGTTCTGGAAATGTTCGGCACTGAACAAGCCAAACAAAATTTCCTTGACGCTTGCGAACAGTATTATGAAAAATTAAATGCTCAAAAATTATCCAGTATCAGAGGTTATTCGGAAAGCGAAAAGGGCCGAGCTGCTCTCCATAATAAAATTATGGAGACGCTTCAGAAATTATCTTTGGCACAAAAATCAAACGCTGAAAATGAAAAAATTTTATTCAGTTTAGCTGATAGGAATAAAGCGGAAGAGATGATAAAAGACTATATTGAAGTGAAATCCTCATTAAAACACCCAAAACTAACCAAATTAGGCCAAATGCGCTTAGGTAAATTTCATTAATCTTAAATAATTTTAAATGAAACTTTCCATCGGCATCGTCGGATTGCCCAATGTCGGCAAGTCCACTTTATTCAAATCTTTAACCAAGCAGGAGGTAAAAATCGCCAATTATCCTTTTGTCACCATTGAGCCGAACGTCGGAGTTGTGCCGATTCCCGATGAACGGCTAACGAAAATCGCTAAAGTAATCGGCTCAAAAGAAATTCTTCCGGCGGTTTTTGAGTTTGTGGACATTGCTGGTTTGGTCAAAGGCGCTCATCAGGGCGCCGGACTGGGTAACCAATTTTTGGCGCACATCCGCGAATGCGACGCGATTATTCATCTTGTCCGGATTTTTAAAAACACGGAAATTATTCATTTTGAATCCCAACCAAGTTCGGTTCGTGATTTTGAAACCGTGCTGGAAGAATTAAAATTAAAAGACGAACAATCCAAGGAGAAAGAAAATCTTTTGAGCAGAAAACCGCAATTGGTTCTGCTCAACGGCGAGCCACAGGAAGCAGATGAAGAATTGTTAAACAAAATTCGCGAAAAAGGATTTCCGTATTTAACGCTTGACCTTAAAAACGACATTACCAGTCAAGACCTCCAGAATTTAACCAACGCTTTCCTGACTCTTCTTGATTTAATTATTTTTTATACCGCCAACGAAAATGAAGCGCGCTCCTGGTTGATTAAAAAAGGAACAAAAGCGCCTGCGGCCGCCGGCGTGGTGCATACGGATTTTGAGCAAAAATTCATCAAGGCCGAAACGATTCAATGGAATAATCTATTAGAGGCGGGAAATTGGCATAACGCCAAACAAAAAGGGTGGCTTCGCCTGGAAGGCAAGGATTATATTGTCCAAAACGGCGATGTAATAGTGATAAAACACGGCTGATTGATGGTTCGGTTTTACTCACCATCAATCCTGAGCGTTGTCGAAGGATTGAGTTATCCACAGACCCCCCTTGACGCAAAGAAACTTAAAATTTAAAATTAAAGATATAAATAAGATGAACGAGTCATCTCAGCCAACCGCAGGAAATAAAAAGACATTATTGACAATAGCAATAATCGTTGCCGTTGCTTTGATTGTCGGCGGCTTTTTTGTTTATAAAAAATACTATAAAGCGCCGGAGCCAACGCCGGCAAAAGAAGAACCCGCAACTTTAGGCGGCCAGATTTACGAGCAAGTCCAAAATCCGGCGGAAAAAATTCCGGAAACCAATCCTTATTCGGCAAAAACCAATCCTTTTGAGCAAACAGAAACTAATCCCTTTAAAGAGATATATAAGAACCCATTCGGAGAATAAAATACTAAATCCTAATTTCTAAATCCTAAACAAATTCTAATGACCAAAATTCAAATTTCTAAATATTTAGTTCCTGCAATTATTATTATAGTCGGGGTTTTTGTCAGTTATTCAATAATCGCTCAAGCGCAGATAGAAAACATTGCTTTTCCGGTGAAGGAATTAGGAAATTGTAAAAATGAAACTGAGTGCCGGAATTTCTGCGAGGTGAAAGAAAATATAATCCCTTGCGTCAATTTCGCCGAACAGCGCGGTTTGATTTCCAAAGAAGAAGCCAAACGCGCCAAGGAATTTGCAAAAATGGGCGAGGGGCCCGGCGGCTGTAAATCAAAAGACGAGTGCGAGGCATATTGCGATGACAATGCCCATATTGACGAATGTCTGGCATTTGCCGAGCAAAATAATTTGATTCCAGCAGACGAACTGGAAGAAGCGAAAAAAGTCGCCAAGGCCTTGCGAGAAGGAGCGCAACTTCCGGGCGGCTGCAAGAAAAAAAGCGATTGCGAAACTTACTGCGACAATCCGGAACACATGGAAGAATGCATTGCTTTTGCCGAAAAAGCCGGCTTTATTCCGCCGGATGAATTAGAAGACGCCAAGAAAGCGATGAAGGCGATGAAATCCGGCATAAAACCGCCGGGAAACTGTCGCGGCAGAAAACAATGCGACGCTTATTGCTCCCAGCCGGAACATATGGAAGAATGTTTCGCTTTTGCCGAAGCCGCCGGTTTTATTCCGCCGGAAGAAGCGGAAATGGCGCGGAAAATGATGCCTTTAATGATGCGGGGCGAAATGCCGGGCGGCTGTAGAGGCAAAGAACAATGCGAAACGTATTGCGCTGATGAAACCCATATGGAGGAATGCGCTAATTTCGCCATTAAAGCCGGATTGATGAACCCGGAAGAAGCGGAAATGTTTAGAAAAACCGGCGGCAAAGGCCCGGGCGGCTGTCAGGGCAGAGAACAATGCGAAGCATTTTGCAATGACCCGGCCAATCAGGAAGTTTGTTTCAATTTTGCCCAAGAACACGGAATAATTCCAGCGGAAAAAATTCAGGAAATGAAAGAAGGGATGAAAATGATGCGCGAAGGAATGCAGATGGCGCCGCCGGAAGTTCACGAATGTCTGAAATCAACGGTGGGCACGGAAATTTTGGATAAAATTCAAGCCGGGACTTTAACGCCCGGTCCGCAAATCGGCGATTCTGTGAGAAAATGCTTTGAACAATTTATGCCGACCGGAGGACCGCCCGGCGGAATGCCTGGCGGAGCCGAAGGAATGATGCCGCCGGCTGGAATGATGCCCGGCGGGTTTCAAGGACCCGGCGGATGTGGTTCGCCTGAAGAATGCCAAAGATACTGCGCTGAACATCAAGAAGAATGTATGAACTGGGCAAGAGAACAAAGACCCGGTTTGCCTACCGGTGAAGGGCCGGGGGAAATGATGCCGCCGGCTGGAATGCCAAGCCCGGAAATGATTCAAAAAATGATGCTT
>CAYIKS010000001.1:0-8910 GCA_964364125.1 uncultured Candidatus Saccharibacteria bacterium | reverse complement strand
AATGATGCCGCCGGCTGGAATGCCAAGCCCGGAAATGATTCAAAAAATGATGCTTGAAGGCATAAAACCTCCTGAAGGGATGATGATGCCCGGCAATATGATGCCTCCGGAAGGCACGAATATACAAATGCCGCCGCCTGAAACCCAAACCGCGCCGCCGCCGGAAACCGGCTCTAATCTTCTCAGAATAATCCAAAATTTCCTGAAAAATTTCTTTAAATAAATAATTAAACTGATTACCGCAAGACAGTCGTATAACTGTTCTCCGGAATTTTATCTATTTCTTTGGGCAAAACATAATAAATGTTTTTCTCTTTTTGTTTTTCCGGGGTGAAAGTGTCGGTAATGAACATCACGGTTTGAGCCGGCATCGGAATACCGCGGACATCCACTCCTGACGCTTCAACGACAACGTATTTCGGCAACTCTTTCGGTAGGGAATTTAACTCTCTGCCGATTTTTACGTAATCCGCGCTGAAAGCGCCGGCGGTATTTGGATTTTTCGCCCATTTTACGAAATAAGTATTATAGGCTTCAAATACCAACAAAGACAAAAAGATAAAAACAAAAATATTAAGCATTTTTACCTTAGCGATACTATCACGCGTGATAGTATTTTTAATTGACTCGTACAACCACAAACCTCCAAAACCAGCCAAAATAAAAACCGGTGGTGCCATTAAAATGGCGCGTAAAGCATGAGGAAGGCCCTCGTTAGAAATTACCACTGAAAGAGCAGTTATTACTAACCAAAAGAAAATAATGAGATTTGCTAAAAATCCGCCGCCTGTTTTCGTGCGGATTAAAACACCAACCCCGATTAAAAACATTATTCCCACCGGCCAGAAAAGTTCCGGCCTAGCCGCATAGTTATGCCGCCAATTAAAGTCGCCGACGAAATTAAACATTCCGGCGGTTTTCAAAATGTTCATTCCCAAATCTTTTAATGGGGTGGGGGAATTGAAAATGGAAATCTGGGTAGTGCGGCCAAAAAAATCCTGCGGGTTTTGTAAAAAATATAAACCTAACGGCGAAAAAACAACTAAAGCGGAAAATGAGAAGAGAACAGCGATGAGTAGAATTTTTTTGCGGACTTCTTTTTCTTTATCGGAAAGCCAGTAAAAAAATAGAATCGCAAGAATTAAAAGCGGCGTGGCCCGATAAGCGATGTAACT
The DNA here is from genome assembly GCA_964364125.1 of uncultured Candidatus Saccharibacteria bacterium. Taxonomy (GTDB): domain Bacteria; phylum Patescibacteriota; class Minisyncoccia; order UBA6257; family UBA9933; genus CAYIKS01. The sequence goes on along the minus strand of CAYIKS010000001.1, from coordinate 7,735 downwards.
ATGAAAACCAAATCCATAAAGAATTCCCCCAACCAAACAAAGTCCAATTAATTGGACTTTCTTTGGTTTAACTAAATCTCCGAAATTTATCTTATTGAGAGATTTTAATAAAAAATAAATTCCCCACACCAAAAAAAACGGCGCCATAATCGCCCTAAAGCCGATGCGGGAAAAATTAATATGCCAAAAACTCACGGCGAGAAAAAAAGAGGAAAGTAAGGCAATTTTTTCTGAATCATGAATTATGAATAATGAATTATGGTTTAATATTTTATTTCCCTGATTCCTGATTCCTAATTCATAATTCCTGAATAATTCTCTGGCAAGAAAATAAACACCAAGCACGGTCAGTATGCCAAATATGGCAGCAATGCTTCTAGGCGCCCACGGCTCATGCCCGAATCTTACGATAAAAAACCCAATAATGTTCGGCCATAATCCTTCCCGACCGTTGTTTTCCGGATAAAAAACTTTTAATCCGCCAGCTGGCGGACCCGTTTCCCACGCTTCCACGCCGTTATTGGCGTAAATCGCCTCATCCGGATAAAACCCAGGCGGCGTTTCGGTTATGTTGTAAAGCCGCAAAAAAGCGGCTATAATTAAAACAATAAATAATAACCAAAGTTTGGCTTTTGGATTTTGGATTTCGGATTTAATATCCATATGGACCAATTTAATCATAACACATTGGAGCAGGATATTGAACGTTTAAGCAAAGAAATCGCCGAAAAGCGGAATTTGCCGGAACATCAAGGGTTGCCGGAGAAGGAATTAGTGAAACAGGTTCTTCAACCGATAATAAAACCGCAGCCAACCCCCCAAGAACCCGCAATCAGCAATCAGCAATCAGCAATCAGCAATAAAATTTTGCCCGAATATCTAAAAGATTTTCCGGCAGAAACAAAACTGCAGGTGGAACAGCTGATTGATTTGACTTTTCATCAGGGGATTGAAAAAGTGGTCGCTCGCGCCAAACGCGCCAGCCCGTTTATCTTGGACGCTTTTCACGACGCATTGGCAGACAAATTATATGAGGAATTAAAAAATAGAAAATTAATATAGCGGGAATTTTTCGGAAATAAAAAATAAGAAATGGGAACATTCCCGCTTAGTCCAATCAATTGGACTAAGTTCAATTGATTGGACTTGCTTGAAGCGATGTCTTATTTAATCTTAATATTAATAATTTTCATCATTATAACTGGCGGCGTTATTTTCTTTTTTATTTTCAGGAAACTGCGCCGGCAAAGATTTTCGCAGGCGCTGAATTTAAAACTGCTTCTAGTGCGTTTGCCGCAGAAAGCCAAGTCCGAAGAGCAACCGAAAGATTTTAAAGACGAAATCAATCTTTCAGCCCAGCTTTTCGGCATTTTAAGCGGCTTAAAATCTCCTTTCGGTCTGGAGGCCGCGGTTCATAACATCGGCGAGGAGATTCATTTTTATGTTGCCGCTCCCAGAGAATCTTTAAATTTCGTCAGCCGCCAGATTGAAGGGCTGTGGAAAGAAGCGCGGGTTGAAGAAATAGACGATTACAATATTTTTAATTCTAACGGCGTGTCCCAAGGCGTTTATTTTAAGCAAAAAACTTCTTACGCTTTGCCGGTGCGAACTTATCAGGAAGCTAACGTTGACACTTTCGCGCCGATTTTAAGCGGACTTTCTTCAATCAACGAAGTGGGCGAGGGCGCAGGGCTCCAAATTCTGGCAAAGCCGGCTCCAAGTTCCGCCAAAAAAACAATCAGTTCAATGATTACCGAACTTAAAAAGGGAATGAAATTGGACGATGTTTTAAAAGGCGCAACCGTAAAATTAAAAGACATAAAACAAGCCCTTCAGCCGGAAAAAGAGAAAAAAGAAAAAGAGGAAAAAATTATTGACGAAGAAGCGATTAAGGCGTTGGAAGCGAAAATTTCCAAGCCGCTTTTGGCGGTCAACGCCCGAATTTTAGTTTCCGCTCCAAGCCAGTTTCAGGCGGACAGCATTTTGGAAAGCATTGCCGGAGGATTTTCCCAGTTCAGCGCGCCGCTCCGCAACGAATTAAAAATTATCAAGCCCCGCGACAGCCAGAAACTCATTTATCAATTTTCTTTTCGGGAATTTGACGATGGCCAGACGATGATTTTAAACACCGAAGAAATCGCCAGCTCTTTTCATCTACCGGCCAGCACCACCGAATTGCCGAGAATCAAATGGCTCAAAGCCAAAGAAGCGGCGCCGCCGGCGAATCTTCCGAAAAAAGGAACGTTAATCGGCGAAAGCGTTTTCCGCGACGAACGAAGACCGGTTTTTATCACCGAAGACGACCGCCGGCGTCATATTTATATTATCGGTCAGACCGGCACCGGTAAATCAACCTTGCTCACCCATATGGTGGCTGACGACATTCGTCAAGGAAAAGGCGTGGCGCTTATTGACCCTCACGGCGATTTGATTGAAAAAATTTTGGGGCTTATTCCTAATGAAAGAGCCGGCGACGTTGTTTTGTTCGACCCTTCGGATATGTGGAAACCGCTGGGAATGAATATGCTGGAATATGACCTTAATCGGCCGGAACAAAAAACTTTTATTGCCAATGAGATGATTAATATCGCCCAGAAACTTTTCGGCGCGGTGCCAGAAGCTTTGGGACCGATGTGGGAACAATATACCAGAAACGCCCTCCTGCTCTTGTTAGAAGATATGCCAAGCGAACCGGCAACTTTAATGGAAATCCCGCGAATTTTTACCGACGACGGCTTTCGCGAAAGGAAATTATCCCGCATCAAAAATCCCGTAATTATTGATTTTTGGGAAAAAGAAGCGCTCAAGGCGACCGGCGAACATTCCTTGGCGAATATGGCGACTTACATCACTTCAAAATTTAATAATTTCACCACCAACGATTACGTGCGGCCGATAATCGGCCAGATAAAATCCGCTTTTGATTTCCGTGACGTGATGGACAAAGGAAAAATTTTACTGGTCAATTTATCAAAAGGCAGAATAGGTGACATCAACGCCAATCTTTTGGGAATGGTGATTGTCGGAAAAATTTTGATGGCCGCGCTTTCGCGGGTTGACGCGCCGGAGGAAAAACGCCGCGATTTCAATCTTTACATTGACGAATTCCAGAATTTTACCACTGAATCCATTGCCATCATTCTTTCCGAGGCGCGGAAATACCGGCTGAATCTGGTAATGGCGCATCAGTTCATTGCTCAGCTGACCGAAAAAATCCGCGACGCGGTTTTCGGCAATGTCGGCTCAATTATCTGTTTTCGGGTGGGCGCGCCGGACGCCGAAGTTTTAATCAAACAATTTGAACCGGTGTTTTCTGAAAACGATCTGGTGAACATTGATAATTTTACCGCTTATGCTAAACTGCTAATCGCCGGCCAGACCTCAAAACCCTTTAACATTAAAACACTGGCGCCGGAAAAAGGAGACGAAGAATTAAACGTCAAAATCAAAGAACTTTCGCGGCTCAAATACGGCAGAGACAGACAGGAAGTGGAAGAAGAAATTTTAAAGAGATTAAGAGGGTAAGCCGAGGTAGCTCAGCGGTAGAGCAATCGCTTCGTAAGCGATGGGTCGGAGGTTCAAATCCTCTCCTCGGCTCTTTATGAACGAGAATTTATCGCAACAACTTAACGAACTTAAAGAGCAGGCCCGGCGCTTAGCCGGGCGGCTTTGACATTGCGTCAAAGCGCAATCGCGTTAAAGAACTTGAGTTTGAAATGTCCGACCCGGATTTGTGGAAATCCGCCAAAGAGGGCGGACGGGAAATTGCTGACGCCAAAATCAAAGAACTCGGCGAACTTAATGACTTCATAAAAAGATTTGGAGAAATTGAAAAGTTGTTGGCAGAAGAAAAAACAGGAGCTGCTGAGAAAAAACTCCGTCGGCTGGAAATAGAACAATTATTTACCGGTAAATACGACAAGCAGTCGGCGATTGTTTCAATTCACGCCGGAGCAGGCGGTGATGATGCCGAAGATTGGGCTGGAATGCTTTACGAAATGTATTCCAAGTTCGCCAGCCGACGAGAATGGAAAACGAAAATTATCCACGAAAACTTGGCGGACTTTCAGTCCAAGACCGGCCGGCATCCGGTAAAAGACATCACTTTTGACATAAAAGGCGATTTTGCTTACGGCTTTCTTAAAAAAGAAGCCGGCGTCCATCGCTTGGTGAGAATTTCTCCTTTTTCGCGAGAACAAAACCGCCACACTTCTTTCGCGCTGGTGGAAGTTTTGCCCGAGCTTCCCAAGGAACCCTTCGATAAAACTCAGGGCAAGACGTTTAAAATTCCCGAAGAAGATTTGAAAGTGGAATTTTTCCGCTCGTCCGGACCAGGAGGCCAGAACGTTAATAAAGTGGAAACCGCGGTGCGAATAGTCCATACGCCGACCGGCTTGGCCGCTTCCTCGCAAGTGGAACGTTCCCAATCGCAAAATCGCGAAAGAGCGCTGAAAATTCTGACCGCCAAACTGGTAAAACTTATGGAAGAAACTCAGGCAAAAGAGCTGAGCCATTTGAAAACCAAAGTCAAACCGGAGTGGGGAAGCCAGATTCGCTCCTATGTTTTAAACCCTTACAAACTCGTCAAAAACCACAGAAGCGGCATTGAAACAGCGCAGGCGGAAAAAGTTTTGGACGGGGAGTTGGATTTGTTTATAGAGAGTGATATAATGAAATAAGTGATTACCTTTCAAAACGTTTCAAAAATCTATAATAACAACAGCCATAGCCAAATTGCCTTGGAAGACGTCAGTTTCCATATTGAACCGAAAGAATTTGTCTCTTTGGTTGGGAAATCCGGCGCCGGCAAATCAACGGTCATCAAACTGCTCATCGGCGAGGAAAGACCAACCAAAGGTCGGGTGATTTTCAGCTCCTACGATGTCAATAAGTTAAAAAGGCGCGAATTGCCGCAATTAAGACGACGCATCGGCGTTATTTTTCAGGATTTTCGTTTGCTCTCCAATAAAACGGCTTTTGAAAACATCGCTTTCGCTTTGGAAGTGGCCGGCCGGTCGCAGCCGGACATTGAAGAATTCGTGCCGCGCGCCTTGGAAATGGTGGGGCTTAAAGAAAAAATAAATAATTTCCCAAAAGAACTTTCCGGCGGCGAAAAACAAAGGGTGGCGATTGCCCGGGCGATGATAAACAATCCAGACCTCATTGTCGCCGACGAACCAACCGGAAATCTTGACCCGCTCAACACCGCGGAAATCATCCGCCTGCTTTTGAAAATCAACGAACTCGGCACAACCGTCATTTTGGCAACACACAACAAAGAAATCATCAACAAACTTGACAAGCGGGTAATCAGTTTGGACGACGGGAGAGTTATAAGGGACGAAGAAAAAGGGAAGTATATATTGGTATAATGTTCACTACCTTACTTCGCATAATCAAATACGGTCTTCAGGGATTTTGGAGAAACGGCTGGCTTTCCACCACCACGCTTCTCGTGATGCTGTTGACCTTGCTCGCTTTTATCGGTCTGACGCTTTTCAACGTCTTGACCGACACCGCACTCGCCGCCCTGCAGGACAAAATAGACATCAGCGTTTATTTCAAAACCGCCGCTTCAGAAGACGACATTCTAAACGCAAAAAACGCTTTGGAGAGTTTGCCTGAGGTTAAAAAAATAGAATATATTTCGCGCGATAAAGCGCTGGAAATATTCAAAAGCCGACATCAAAACGACCCGACCATCGCTCAAGCGCTTGAAGAACTGACAACCAACCCTCTTAACGCCTCGCTAAACGTCAAAGCCAGAGACCCGAAAGAATACGCCGCCATTGCCGATTATCTTGAAAAAGAGCCGCTTAAAGTCCTGATTGAGAAAGTTACTTACGCCCAAAACGCCGTGATTATTGAACGTCTTGATAAAATCATAAAAACCGGCGAGCGGGCCGGCTTAATCCTCACCATTATTCTTACTCTGGCGGCGATTCTGGTGACTTTCAACACCATCCGTCTGGCGATTTATTCCAACCGCGATGAAATCGGCATTATGCGGCTGGTCGGCGCTTCCAACAGATTCACCCGCGGCCCTTATATAATTGAAGGAATAATTTACGGATTGAGCGCGGGAATTATAAGTATTTTGGCCGCGATGCCGGCAGTGTATTTCGTTTCACCCTACATCAACGTCTTCATACCTGAAATCAATCTATGGAACTACTTTGTTTCCAGTATCGTAAAACTTCTCGGCTACCAATTTTTTTTCGGCATCGGACTGGGAATCGTTTCCAGCTGGATAGCGGTCAGACGCTATCTGCATATTTAAATTAAAATTCTTTGCGGAGTTAATGTTTATTGTCTCGATGTCCCAGTTTTTTTATTATTTCCAAATCTTTTTCTTTCAACTGCTCCAGAATTTTCATCTCCGGGTCAATGGCGATGGTTTTGCCTAAGTATTGCCCAGAAGTGAAATGCGGGAGCAGCACGTAATCCGTTCCCTGTTCGTATAAAATTTCCGCTTCTTTTTCGTCCTGGGCGCGAAGAATAATTCTCGGCCCGATTCCTTTATTTATCTCTTTCAATAGTTTCAGACGACTCAGAAGCGTTAAATTATCGTTGAAATCCGGGCTGGTTGAGATGACCAAGCGGGCGTTTTTGAGATTGGCTTTCTCAAATATTTCTTCGTCGGCAATGTCTCCGAAAAGATAATCATAATTGTATTTCCGCAACTGCGCTATCACATCAGGGTCGAAATCAATGATTAAAAGGTCTTCCTTCGGCAGATTAAAAGCGATGCTCTGACCAGTCCGGTGAGAGCCGATTAAAATGAGCGGCTTGTTAAATTCAACGTCTATAAAATTGTCTTCCTTGGGCCGCCGGCGCTCAAAGATGCCGAGGAAGGGGCGGAAGTAATTAAAGATTTTGTCCGCGTAGACGATCAGATAAGTTGAGAGAGTAATGGTGATAATACCTACCGCGGTGATTAAAGCCACGACGCTCTCGCTCAAATGCCCCAATTTCAGCCCCAAAGCCGCCAAAATCAAACTGAATTCCGAAATCTGCGCTACGGTCACGCCGGTCATAAAACTGGTTCTTTTCCGATACCCGAACAGCCCCATAATGATTAAAACAATCAAAGGATTGCCGATTAAAACAAAAAGCGAAAAAACGATTATTGACAAAGTCAGTCCGGAAAAATTGGAAATAGCGAGCGAAGAACCCAGAATTACGAAAAAAATCAGAACGAAGAAATCGCGGAGCGACCGGACCCGGCTGGAAATTTGAAAATGCTCCGAAGAATTCGCCAAAGCCAAACCAGCCAGGAATCCGCCGATTTCAATGGAAAATCCGATTTTTGAAACAATGGTCGCCAGAAGGAAACACCAGGCCAAACTCGTCAGAAATAAAAGTTCCTGCGAACGAGCGATTCTGTCAAAAATCCAAGGGAAAATTTTTCTTCCTAACCAGAGAATGGCGGCAAATAAAACTATGCCCTTGACGACTGTTATGAAAATATCCTTAAAAATCATACCGTCGCCCATTTGAATACCGGCCAAGAAAATTAAAAGCAGAATCGCCACAAAGTCCTGAACCAGCAAAAAGCCGATGGTGATTTTGCCGTATAAACTATTGGTGTCCTTTTTTTCGGAAAGCAGCTTGACGACGATAATAGTGCTGGAAAAAGTCAAGGCGATGGAAATGTAAGCCGCGTGAAGAAAGTTAAAATCAAAAAGCAAAGCGAGCAGAAAACCGATGATAAAAGTGAAAACTATCTGCGCCA